>JAVEQP010000100.1:0-10678 GCA_034007585.1 Lentimicrobium sp.
TTCTGGAAAATGACCTATAACAGCATTACGCTGAACCTTCCCGGTAAAGAGGAGGCAATGTTCAGAGAGAAATATTTTATCGATTCGTTATTTCAATTCAGGCTTGCTTTTGTATTGATTATATTCCTTTATAGTATCTTCGGGTATCTTGATGCACGATTATTTCCGGAATACACCCGATTACTTTATATTATCCGGTTTGGAGTTGTTATTCCGCTCTTTGCGGTTATGCTGATATTGTCCTATACCCGGTTGTTTCAAAAAATATGGCAACCATTACTCTTAATCTCCCTTCTTGCAGGTGGAACCGGCATCAGCTTAATGACCATGCTGGTACCTGAAAATTACTTCTACAATGCAGGTCTGCTGCTGGTTTTTTCAGCAGGATATTTTTTCGTAAAGCTCCGCTTTTTCCTGGCAACTATTGGTGGATGGACCTTACTGCTCATTTACAATATTGGCGCATTGTATTTCGTTCAGACTCCGGTTATTCTTCTGATTACCAATAATTTCTTTTTTATCAGTGCCAATATTATCGGCATGGTGGGTGCGTATAATATTGAATTTTATACCCGCCGAAGTTTCCTTCTGAACCTTAAACTTGATCAGGAAAGATTAATTGTGACTGACATGAACAATAATCTGGAAAAAATTGTAGATGAGCGGACTATAGAATTTTTAATGGCAAAGGAATTGGCTGAAACACACAGTGCAAATATCACGGCAATAATTGAGGGAACCAAAAACAGCATCTGGGCTTTTAACCGGAAATACGAAATACTCTACATCAATAAGGAATTTCAATCGGTTTTTCATGCGATTTTTGGGATAAGGCCTGAACCGGGATTTAGCCTCATAGATTCTGTGCCTGTTGAAGAAACGCTGAAATGGAAATCACATTACGACAGAGCTTTAAGCAATGAACAATTCACCATAGAGGAAGCCATTAAGAGAAATGGCAATGTACAGTACTTTCAGGTAACGTTTAATCCCATTGTTAAAAAAGGAGATGTGGTGGGTGCCTCTTGTATTGGAACCGACACCACCGAACGCAAACGCTCAGAAATAGAATTACTGCAAGCCAAAGAGAAGGCAGAAGAGAGTGACCGCCTCAAGACAGCCTTCCTGGCCAATATGAGCCACGAAATACGAACACCCATGAATGGCATCCTTGGGTTTGCCGATTTGCTCAAAGAGCCAAACCTGTCTCCTGCACAGCAAAAGGAATACATCGGTATTATTGAAAAGAGTGGATTACGTATGCTTAACATTATCAATGATATAGTTGATCTTTCTAAAATTGAGGCAGGGCTGATGAAAATCAACACCAACAAAGTGCATATCAATGAAATCCTCGATTATCAATATGATTTCTTTAAACCTGAAATAGAGGCCAAAGGGCTGAAGCTCTATTACACGAAATCACTGCCAAATGAAATAGCAATCATTGATACCGACAGGGAAAAAGTGTATGCCATATTAACTAATCTTATTAAAAATGCCGTCAAATACAGTGATGCCGGTTCCATTAATTTCGGCTACGATAAAAAAGATAATTTCCTTGAATTTTACGTGAAAGACACAGGCATTGGTATCCCTGTGCACAGGCAAGTTGCCATATTTGATCGTTTTGTTCAGGCAGATATTGCTGATACACAGGCGCGACAGGGTGCAGGCCTGGGTTTGTCCATCTCAAAAGCCTATGTGGAGATGCTGGGAGGGAAAATATGGGTGCAAAGTGAAGAAGGTAAAGGTTCCACTTTTTATTTTACATTGCCTTTTGAGGTTGAACATGCTGAAAACAAAAAGTCTGACGAAGATCTGTCCGGAGAAGTAAAACCATCTGCGGTTAATTCCGGAATGAAGCATCTTAAAATTTTAATAGCAGAAGATGATGATGTTTCTCAACAATTATTATCCGCAATGATGAGCCGTTACAGCCGGGAAATCTTTGAAGTAAGATCGGGGCTGGAAGCCGTTGAATATTGCCATCAGTATCCTGATCTTGATTTAATTTTAATGGATATTCAATTGCCGGATATGAATGGTTATGAAGCTACCCGGGAAATCCGGAAATTTAATACAACAGTCATTATTTTAGCCCAAACAGCCTATGGCCTTTCCAGCGACAGAGACAAAGCAATTGAAGCAGGCTGTAATGATTATATTGCAAAACCTATTCATAAAAAAGAATTGGCAGTTTTAGTCAATAAATATTTTAATGTTACGTGATTTATAATCCATTGGAATCAGAGGGTGATACTTGTGAACTCCATTGCCACTGAACACCTCTGCAACTTTGATGACCAGGATGGGGTAGATCAGATTTCGCAAAATTCATGAATTTAATGACGATTAATTTATAACGGATTTGCCATTCCCTGAATATTATTGATCTTTGCATGAACGGCTCCAATGTTACAGAAACTTGTTTTATGATAAGAATAATTTCAACCCTATTGATTACTTGTCTTTTAAGTTGCTTGTTTACCGGACAAACAATAGCCCAAACAGTACAAATTCAGGGAGAACAGACCGGAATTCTGGAAGCAGATACCGTTATGTTGGTGGATAATGTGACCATCCCTAAAAACGAAACACTCACCTTTTTACCGGGAACCAGAGTTATTGCCACAGGCTTTTATGGTTTTGATGTCACCGGAACTATTCTGGCTCAGGGGAATGAGTGGAATCCGATTGTATTCACTGTTTTTGATACTACCGGATTCAACAACCCGGGAAATGGTCGTGGAGGCTGGGATGGGTTCAATTATCTGAATACTGATGCAATGTCCGATTCTTCCCTGTTCAGCCATTGTACATTCAACTATGGCAAGGCAATTGGCGATTCATTGGCAGGAATGGGAGGGACATTTAACATCAGACAATTTAACCGGATAAGAATTTCAGATTGCGACTTCGACAACAATCAGGCTTACTTCAGGGGTGGCGCTATTTTCGCAGATTCGGGCAATATCCTGATCAGGGATTGTAGCTTTACCGGTAATTTCTGCGGATCACCTGTGCCCCTTTCGGGATATGGCGGAGCTGTCTGCTTAAAAAATTCAGTGGTTGATATATTCAGATGTAATTTCATACAAAACAGCTCCACCGGAATTGGAGGCGCGGCGTCATTCGAGTACGCGGATGTTCACCTGCAATCATGTATCTTTAAAGACAATTCAAGTGGCCTTGGCGGAGCGCTGGGTTACCTCAGGTCAACGCCCTTGCGCCCGGTTGCCGGCAATCTTTTTACCGGAAACAGCGCTGTTTATTTTGGTGGCGCAGTTTCATTCAACAAGGCCAATCCCCAGTTTATTAACAACACCATTACGGAAAACTCCTCCGATTCCTATGGCGGCGGGGTCTATTGCAACGATAGTGCCACACCTGTGCTGATAAACAATATCATCTACGGCAACCATGCATTTACGGGAAAGCAGGTTTATATCTGGGACGTAAACTCTGCGCCTGAGTTTTATTTTTGTAATGTTGAAGGTGGCCCGGCGGCATTCGGAGGGACCGGAGGAATCGGATTTATTTCGCCCTATATAAACAATATAGATACCATCCCCGGATTTAGCGGATTGCAGCCCCATCCCTATTCTTTGAACGATGATTCACCTTGCATCAATACCGGAAATCCCGATACCACCGGCATGATGTTACCCGTCTGTGACCTGGCCGGCAATCCCCGGCTAACCGGCAGCCGGATTGATATTGGGGCCTACGAAAGTCTGGCGGGAATTACCGGAGTTAACAGTCCTTCGCTTGGTTTTTCTTTCAAATGTTGCCCCAATCCTTTTACTGAAGAGATTGTATTTGCTTTCCCTGAAGAAATGCCCGGTCCTTTCGACATAAGAATCATTGATTTTCTGGGAAAGGAAGTGCTGAATATTCGTGGAATCAATTCAAATAAATTTGTCTGGCGCATGGAGCACAACCAAAAACCTGGAATTTATTATGTTTTGGTCTCTTCCGGTCAGTACAGAGCAGTTTCAACAATAGTCAGTATCAGATAGCCAATGCTTCTGCCAGGGACGAATCAAAAATTTCAAATTCGAAAATGTTTAAGATGGAGCTGATGCATACTGCTTTCAGCTTCATAAACTGAAAAAAACGGAAAAGTCTCCCTTTCCGCATTTTTACTTCATCTATTCACTTACAAGTTTTTTACTGCCTGATGCACTGTAGTTTAAACAATTATTAATATCTTTGGCTTAGCAAACTACACTTCAACAAGAGATAATTTTTGATGGCTTCTATACGTCATAAAAACCATGAATACACAAAAAATCATAGTAAGTGAGGCCACTCAGAGTACGCTTTCTAATGTAGATGGCTACAAACTCAATGCTTTAATAGACAATATTTTAGCTCAGGGGTCAACTGTTCTATTGTCTTTTGATGGCATTATTACCATTTCAAGCTCCTTTTTAAACTCATCCATCGGAGAACTGGTTGATAAGCATGGATTTGATATCCTTAAAAATAAAGTTAAAATTACCGATTACACCCCTTCTATTGCAAAGGCAATTAAAAACTACATTTCAAATTTGAGAGAGCTTTCTCATTAATGATTTTCTTTCACAATATCCCCAAACTTAAAAAAAGCGGAAAAGTCTCCCTTTCCGCTTTTTTCAAATTAATGATATTTTCCTATTTCTTCACCACCCTCAGCGTGGTTTCCAACCCCTGAGATTTCACCCGGATCAGGTACACTCCCTGTTCCAGATCACGCAAGTCAAGGAATCCATTTGGCTGCTCAAAGCGAAGCAGTAGCTTTCCACTGATGGAATAGACTTCGGCTGCATCTATGAGAGCACCTTCAATAAACAAGCGGTCATTTACCGGGTTGGGATAGACCTTTAGAGTAGCTGCCAGTGTGTTGTGGATGCCCGTGTATAGGAATATCTGCACCTCCACGTCAGCGCCGTTTACGGTGACTATTCCTTCCTCTGCACTATAATCAATGGCAGTAGCAACATAAGGATATTCGCCGTCAGCCAGTTCAATCGTAGCTATACCGTCATCATTGGTGATAAGGGTATCGCCATTGATGAAAATTTCAGCGCCACCCACTATGCCCACATTTGAATCTACGATAAAAGTTACTGTATAAAGTGTAGGCGGTTCCGGTTGCAGTTCAATGCTTACGGAAGTATTTGAGCCGTTAATTTGTGCGGTGCCGCCGGCCGGAATATATCCTTCCAGAGAAGCGGTGTAGGTGTAGGTTCCATCGGGCAGTTCAATGTCGGCTATGCCCAGATTATTGGTAATCAGTGGGGTAGTCTGGCCTTCAATGTCAATACTTACACCTTCCAATGGTGCTGCATCCGGGTCAGTTACCATAAAGGTGAGCAGCCAGGTAGGAGTAGTAAGCGAAATCAGCTCCACACCAACTTCTGAATTACCATTGGCAATCATAGCCGTACCGTTGGCGTTGTAGTAGCCTTCTTTTGAAACCTCATACGGATATTCTCCGTTGCCCAATTGAAGGGAGGCTAAACCGTTGGCATCGGTAAACAGGGTTTGTAAAGCCACCTCAATTTGTGCATCCGCAACAGGAGCCTGAGCCTGATCATACACATAAAAAGTGAGCAGGTAAGTAATTTCGCTCATAGTGATGTTTACCGTATTTGTGCCGGGAGTAACCGTGAAGCTACCATTGTAAACACTATAACCTTCTAATGTTGCAGTGAAATTATACCCTCCCGGAGGAAGCATTGCCCATGCCTGTCCATCCCCATCCGTAATCAGAGATTCATCCAGATCTGCGATGGTTATTTCAACACCGGACAGCAGGGTGCCCGCTTCATTCTGGACCACGAAAGTAGTTTCATAGGCACAGGAAGGCATAAAATTAACCCTTCCCAGCGTCTCATCATCCACCACATGAACAACCACACCTTCGATACTGGCCGAATCCTGTGTGGCCACTCCCCAGCAATTGAACATAGCCGGTTGATTCACAGGACCATTGTTGTATAAATCATACAGTACGCCTTCATTGCCATTGTCAGCAAATACATTGCCGCCGGGGTTGAAGGTTGCCGTAGCTGAATCGCCCATATTTACCTGAGGATAGCCGATGATGGTAATGCCCCACAGGTTGCCGCTGATGGTGTTTCCGGTTACTACCACATGTTGATTGGATGAAGCCGAGGAGGCGGTGAAATTCAGGCCACTGCCACCTATAGCCGGATTATTCTGAATGTTATTGTCGGTCACCGTATTGTATCGGATAGCGCTGTTCATCGGACTTCCGGTAAGGGTGATGCCATAACGGTTCAGATCAACCAGGTTGGAATCTATCACTACGTTACCGGCCAATCCCAGCAGGGATGAATAGGCTATTCCACCCGAGTTGGTACTACCGTTACCAATAACGGTATTGCCAATGATAAAGGTAGTGTCATTTTCCCCGGCAGGGCCCATATTTATTTGCGGGCGGTTAGAGTTTTCGGTGGTATTGCCAAACATGTAGTTATTACGAATGATGGCGGCACACGGAACGTTTGAACCGGAAGCAATGGCTCCCCGCTGGTTAAGTATGAAACTGCAATTGGTTACAGAAGCATAGCCCGAAATGTCAAGTGCTGCAGCGGAGGAATAGGAACCTGCGGATGAACCTGACTTATAGAAGTTTTTATAAAAAGTACTGCCATCTATACTGAAGGTGCCTGTTTGAACCCTGATTCCTCCACCAAAGGAGAAAGTAGCATTTCTGATGTGGGTTACATGATCAGCAATCAGTCTAAAACCTCTCCATCTGTTGGCAGTCAGCGTGGAGTCCTGGGCGGTAAATATCGCCTGGACAGGAGCATCAATGGTCAGTGTTCCGTTCGACTCAATGCCGGCCAGTTCATGAAACAGTACAGTAACGTCTTCCAGGATATTAACCGCATCTTCTGGAGCAATGGTGAGCGTGTTGGTAAATTCGTAATGATCGGCATTCCAGATGACGGTACCTTCCGAGTTTGTAACCAAGTCATCCAGATTCCAGTTTACCCCCGTACCGGGAGTACTGTATTGCGCTTTGACCAGCAAAGCAGTAAACAGAAATAAAAGTGTAAAGAGTTTTTTCATAATTTTTATAGGATTAAATGAAACATTATTGAAAGAATAGAATTCCGCAAAATAAAAACACCCCGCTGTACCAGGGAAGCAAACTTTAACAATTATTAAACGGAAATCCTACTGCAAAGATACGGTTAATGCAAGGAGGAAGCAATATACCTGTTTTGTAAGTAAATATTTAGTCCTGTTTGCCTTAGGCGGGTTAGGGTGTAATCTTTTGGTAATCATTATTTAGGAATGGGTTGATTATATCTTAGATTTGAAAATTTGAGGATTTGAACCCAATTTTCAAATTCATTTCTCCCCTTGTCTCCCATGCTCCAAGTCTCCCCATCGCCCCTTCGTTCTATCGCCCCGTCGCTTTGTCTCCTTGTCTTCCCGTCTCCAGATCCCCTTGTCTTAAAATTAGGAGCCAATTTAACATCATACAGCCACTTTAGAATCCTCTCGTCCATACAATTTAATTTTATCGCGGTCAATTGCTTTTTTAAAGATTGGATTTTTAAGGGTTTGAGCCTCAACCAAATCAATCTCCCGGGAGAATAAAGAGGCTAACGCTGACTTAAAATCCATGTAATTATCAAAATATTCTAGTGGATCTACACCTGAAAATCGAACCAGGAAATCTATATCACTTTCATTGTGGAAACTTTCCGTTGCAACCGAACCAAAGACATGCAATTCAGCTACATGAAATTTTTCACATAGATACTTCAATTTATCCTTATGTATTTCAATTGATTTCATTGCATCAAAGTTGCAAAAATAATTTCGTTCGTTGGTTATTGAAATTGGACGTTAAAGGTTGGAAGCCAGACCAGCGTCCGTTTACGCACAACTAAAGCATGAAAGCGAACAGTTGAGCCAGAGCAGATTTTATAATTAGCTGTTAATCATATTTATACACATGGCATACATTTTGCAAACGACCTATTTAGTTTACGATGAGTTAACTTTACGTATCACGGGTTAAATGCCTGTTGTGTCTCATGTGATTCCGAAACCTTACACGTTGGATATGTTTCACTTTTTAAAAAGCACCTTTAGAATTTTCCGTCGCAACGCAACGCATACCCTCATTAACCTTATTGGTTTGTCTATTGGCCTGGCATCAGGCGTACTGATATTACTATACGTTTTCAATGAAACCAGTTTTGACCGGTTTCATGAAAAATACAAGGATATCTACAGGGTGAATATGATTTTCATCAATCAGGACGGATCTTTATACACGCACACCATTCCTGCGGCTGTTGGCCCTTCGCTTAACGAAAGTTTTTCTGATATACAATCGGTAACACGTCTTACACATCCACGTGAAGGCTACTTTATAAAAGACGACAAGTTATTTACGGTCAGAAATATTGTCTATGCCGATTCCACTTTTTTTGATAACTTCTCCTTTCGGCTGATACAGGGAGATTCTGCTCGTGTACTAAACGGCCCTGGTAAAATTGTGCTTACTGAAACTGCTTCCGCGAACCTTTTTGGTAAAGATGAAGCGATGGGAAAGATTTTAAGGGACAATAAAGGAACCCAGTTTGTGATAACCGGCATTGTTGCCGACCCGCCCCAAAACTCAACCATTGGCTTTGGAGCCTTACTTTCATTTTCAAGCCTCTATCAGGATAAGTCTATATACTTTGATTGGAATGGCAGCAATCAGTTTATAAATTACGTTCGCACTGAAAAAGATTTCAATCAGGCAAGTTATCAGCAGTTGCTTGAGCCTTTTCTGGATGAAAAAATTAATAAGTTCGTTAAGAACAATGGGGTTCGTTTTGAGCTGAGGTTTGAACCTTTATCAGATATTCATCTTCACCCCATTTCATCCGATGATGACAGCGGAGCTCTGGGCAATATAAAGATATTCTCTGCCATAGCCCTGCTTATTATTTTGATTGCCTCATTTAATTTTACCAGCCTGGCCACGGCCAAAGCATTAAGGCGAAGTCGCGAAATCGGTATCCGTAAAGTTTCGGGGGCATCGCGCGGTGCACTGATCCGGCAATTTATGGGTGAAGCACTGCTGATGAGCTTTATGGCAATGGGCGTGGCACTGATTATTATTGAACTGGCTCAACCCTGGTACAATACCGTTTCGGGCTTGTCGCTTAATATATACAGCAGTCAAAGCTTCATGTTAATCCTATCGGTTTTGATAATGGTAATTATTACCGGAATACTGGCCGGTGCTTACCCGGCATTTTATCTTTCTTCTTTTAATCCCGTAAAAGTCCTCAGGGGCGGCGCCCTTTCAGTAAAAACCCGGAATCTTATTCCTAAAATATTGGTGGTTACACAATTCACCATTTCCGCCGGTTTGATTAGCTGCTCATTGATTATATTTAATCAGTTGCGCTACATCAGAGATTTTGATCCGGGCTTCCATACCAAAAACATACTTGTTTTGTACCTTTCGGCAGAAGAATCTGCTTCCAGGAAGGAAATCCTTGGAAGTGAGCTCCTTTCCATTCCAGGGGTAAAATCCTGGACTGCAGTTTCTGATCCTCCGGGTGTCTGGGTGTCAACCAATGGTTACCTGCCCGAAGGCTATAAGGATGTAGTGCTGCTAAACATTATTGATACCGATACAACGTTTTTGCAGACCATGGGACTAAGTCTGGTTTCAGGTAGAAACTTTGTGGCCGGCTCGGCCTATGATAGTACTGCGTATTTAGTAAACGAGGCTTTTACCCGGCAATTCGGGATGCCTGATCCTATTGGGAAAGTTGTTTATCGTAGTGGAAAACATCCCATCATCGGGGTGGTGAAGGATTTTCATTTCAGCTCGTTGCATGAACCTATTAAACCGCTATTGATCTCCATGAACCCGGAAAGCAGGTTCAATTATATACTGTTACAGGTTGATCCGCGTCTTTATGGCAATATTAACCAGCAGGCGGAAGCCCGGTGGAAGAAGCTATTTCCTGAACAGCCTTATCTCAGCTTATCGTTGAACACTATGATAGCCGACCATTATGCAACTGAGCAGCATTTTGCACGCTTGTTTTCAGGATTTACCTTGCTGGCCATAGTCGTGGCATGTCTGGGGCTTTTCGGACTGTCGGCGGTCATTTTGCAACAAAGACGCAGAAACCTTGGTATAAGAAAAATATTAGGCGCATCCCCAAAAGCATTAATACTCAAAGAATCGTTGCGTTACCTAAAGCTGGTATTTTTGGCAAACATCCTGGCAGCCATCCCAATCTGGCTAATTATGAGCCAATGGATGGCAAACTTTAGCTACTCAGTGGGAATCAATCCCTTTATTTTTTTGGTAACACTCGCCTTCACATTGCTCATTGCATGGCTAACGGTGCTATGGCAATCCAGACAGGCCGCCCGCATAAGTTTGGTGCAGGTAATTAATTATGAATAATTTGATATTCTCATCATCTCCTATCTCTTTTTTAGAAGTGAGCGATGAGCAGTGAGTTCTGAGTTCTGAGTTCCTGGTTCCTGGTTCCTGGTTTCGGGTTCCTGGTTCCTGGTTCCTGGTTCCTGGTTCCTGGTTATGGTCTTTGGTCTTTGGTCTTTAGTTTTTGGTCTCCCGTATCGCTGCGCTCACGGGATTTCGCTACGCTCAATTTGGTCT
>JAVEQP010000100.1:10778-12931 GCA_034007585.1 Lentimicrobium sp.
CTTTGGTCTTTAGTTTTTGGTCTCCCGTATCGCTGCGCTCACGGGATTTCGCTACGCTCAATTTGGTCTTTAGTTTTTGGTCTTTGGCCATTAGCCTTTGGTCGTTAGTCCCGAAGCTTCGGAAGGAATTTCATTTCTCTTCTTGTCTACCCATCGCCCCGTCCCTTTTAGCGTCCCACGTCCCCCGTCCCTTTTTTGCGTCTCCCCGTCCCCCTGTCTCCTTATCTCCCCGTCCCTGTAAGGCGTCCCCCGCCCCTTTCAGGCGTCCCTCACCCAAACTTTACCACACAAACGGAATCAGTTTCTTAGAGGTCCGGGTATATTCGAGATAGGCAATAAAGGCTTTTTTCAGGTAACTCTCTTCAAGGTGTAGTTTAACCACCAGCACCAGGGTGAGGCAAATTACCATAGCCAACCTCAGCCAGGTGAAATGTCCAAGCACCAGGGGCCAGCAAACCATCAAAATAGAAGTGTACATAGGATGACGCACAAAATGATAAGGTCCGTGGGCAATCATAATACCATGGGGTTTTGGCAGGGGGGAAATGTTAAAATTCCCCAGGCGAATGGTTTGAATGGCCCACAATCCAAAGGCAAGTCCCAGCAGTATCATTATGATTACCCATATTTTGAGCTGAAATACAGGACTGGTAACAAGGATAAGGCCAATAAACAGAAATTGAAGGAAAACCAGAAGCCAGGCCAATAGCGAACGCCGCAAACCCATGCGGGTGGTGTTAAACATAAAAAAACCCTTTTTAATAGATAATTAAATACAATAACAACACTTTGGCGGGTATGTTGAATTGCAAACAAAAATAACTTGTTTAAAATAACCAATGCTTGACGCTCTGCACTTTAATCATTATTGGGTATTTCTTATTCGGTTTACTTGCAAACCCAGATTAAGTTTGCTATTTTTGGCCTATCAAACTATTCCCTATGAAAAAGATATTATTCTTCTCACTAATGGTGCTGCTTGTAGCTCCATTTGCCTGTACAAACAAAAAACAAGTTAGTCAGGATACTTCAATGAACAGGGCCGACAGCATCCTGGCATCGGCCAAAAATATATTTCAACCCTTACCTACCGAGGCAGTGAATCCTGAAAATCTGCTCACACCCGAGAAGGTTGCCCTTGGAAAAGCTTTGTACTATGACAATCTGTTGTCGATGAATAAAACCCAGAGTTGCAATACCTGCCACGACCTGGAAACCTATGGGGTTGATAACAAACCCACCAGCCTTGGAGATGGCGGCGCCTTAGGTACCCGTAATTCACCCACCACCTTAAATTCCGCACTGCATTTTCTCCAGTTTTGGGATGGCCGGATGAAGGATGTAGAAGAACAGGCCGGCGGCCCGGTAATGAACCCGGACGAGATGAATATGCCCAGCGAAAACGTGGTTATGGCAAGACTCGCTGCAGATGAAAACTACCCAAAGATGTTTGCTGCTGCATTTCCTGAAGAAAAAAATGCCATGAGTTTTGATGGCATGCGCAAAGCTATTGGTGCTTTTGAACGCACCCTGCTTACCCCTTCCCGGTTTGATGAGTTTCTTAAGGGCGATAACGCCGCGTTATCAGAGCAGGAATTAACAGGTCTTAAAACCTTTATGGATGTAGGATGTACCGCTTGTCACAACGGCCCGTTGCTTGGAGGTAATATGTTCCAGAAATATCCACTATTTGGCACGCATAAGGAATATACGGGTAGCGAGGTGGATGATTTGGGCAGAATGCAGGAGACGAAAAATGAATCCGACAAATATGTTTTCAAGGTGCCCAGTCTGCTAAATATTGCCGAAACCTGGCCTTATCTGCACGATGGCAGTGTGAGGGAACTCGACAAAACTGTTGATCTGATGGCCAAAGCCGAATTGAACAAGGAATTGACCCCGGAGCAAACCAACGATATCGTTGCTTTCCTGAAAGCCTTGACGGGTGAAGTGCCGGCGAGTGCAAAACGGTAAAATGAAATCTGGTTTTGAGGTTAATCCTTTGGGGAACAACTGCAATAAATAAGCACCAAAACTTTTGTAGTTGTTGGTTTGTTGTATTCTTTGATAGCCACTAACCTACATTTTGCAAAAAACGATTGATAACCCAATTGATTATCAACCGTTTTGTTTTTCTTCATTTGCCATTTTTA
>JAVEQP010000101.1:0-10502 GCA_034007585.1 Lentimicrobium sp.
ACAAAGCTTCAAATGGAGCTGGTTCAGCCTTTGCAGGTGACACCGCCGATATGGTAAGCATCGAATTCAGGGAAAGTATTGCTCCATTCAACATTCATGGAGATGTAATTTTAACGTCCTTATCCGTAACTGGTGAAATAAATATACCCTTGCCTCCCGGACTTAATGGTTCCTATTATATTGTTGTAAAACACCGCAACAGCATGGAAACCTGGAGCAGTGAGCCCCTTAATGTCGGGGGCGCCAACATTAGCTACGATTTTACCACTCAGGCCGGCAGTGCCTTCGGGAATAATCTTAAGCCTTTATCAGGGAAATATGTTATTTATGGTGGCGATGTAACTCAGGATGGGGTGGTAGATTCAGGGGATATGTCACCGGTGGACAATGATGCTGCTGCCTTTCAAATCGGCTATCTGCCAACGGATGTAAACGGCAACGGAGTGGTTGACACTGACGATTTCTCGTTAATTGACAACAACTCCGCCTTGTTTATCAGTGTGCTAAAGCCATAATTTCTCTGGCCATCACCTGTGGTTACTCCTTGGTAAAAGCCTTTAATACTTCTTCTGTATCATTAAATGCCGCCGTCATGGTTTCCCCTGCCAGGCCACCTATCATTGCAGCGAAAGCCGGGGCATTCATGCGAGAGAGATAGGTCTTGCCATTCTGCTTTTGATACACGGATATCCGGCAGGGCAACATGGGCGAAACCTCGCGGTATTGGTCTGCACTTAATATTTTATAGGCGTGCGCAGCATTGCACACTTCAAGCACTTTTACCGGCAAAACCTCTTTTCCGTTTTTAGCCATGGTTTCCTGTAGGTTGAGTGTGGAAGTGACCTTCCATCCGGATTCGGCAATAGCAGCATTTAGTTTTTCAACAGTTTCATCGAAACCGTAGCGGCTTTCATCTTCAAGCATAACAGAAGGTTGCTTCATAGTCTGGGGCTGGGCTTTTAGGGCGTAGCTCGCCACAATAAGGACAAGCATCAGCAGGGTTTTTATTTTCATAGTTTTTTATTTACTCAGGCACTTGCATTCACCTGTTTCATTAAGAAGTCTTTGGGTTTAATTCCAACAAAACGGTTCACTTCCTTGCCATTTTTAAACAAAATCAGTGTAGGTATGCCTTTGATGGAGAATTGTTGTGAAACGGATGGGAAGTGATCTACATTGAGTTTGGCCACCCGGGCTTTAAATTCCTCATTCTCGGCAAGCTCATTAAGCACAGGCCCCATCACCTTGCATGGCATACACCATTCGGCCCAGAAATCAACCATAACCAGGCCCTTATTCAGTTCCTGTTTAAAGTTTTTATCGGTCAGGGTAAGGATTTGATTGCTCTCGGGCACAGCGCCCATCTTTTTCATGCGCTGCCACGAATAAATCATGTAAACAGCAAAAACGAGAACAAGGGTAATTACAGCTATCAGGACGTAGGACATATTAAAAGGCTAAAGTTTCAGTAAGTTGTTTTGTTTTTAACTGATGAATATAATGGGAAGCGGCAAGAGCTGCAATTGTGCCATCTGCAACAGCAGTAGTTACCTGACGGTAGCGTTTGACTATGGAATCGCCCCCGGCATAAACGCCCGGCACTGAAGTAGCCATATCTGAGCCAACAATAATCTCATTCCACTGATTCATTTCCACCATGCCCTGCAAGAATTCAGTATTGGGCACATATCCGATAAAAATAAACACCCCGTCAGTTTTAAAGTTGTCGATGTGTCCGGTATTCAGATTTTTGATGTCAACACTTTCGAGCTTTTCTTCTCCATAAAACGCCACAATGGATGACTCCATGACAAAGTTAATTTTCGGATTGGCTTTGGCTTCTTCCACGGCATAATCGAACGCCTGAAAATTATCAAACTGATGTACAATGGTCACTTTTGAAGCATATTTGGTAAGCGACACCGCCTCTTCAAGGGCAGAATTGCCTCCGCCAACCACAACAATTTCCTTATCCGTGAAGAAATCCCCATCGCAGGTAGCGCAATAGGAAATACCACTGCCTTTAAACTTCGATTCACCGGCAACATTCAGGGTGCGGGACCTGCCACCCGGAGTGAGTATGATAGCATTGGCAGTATAAGCGGTACCATCTGACAATGTCATCTTTTTCACTTCTCCTTCCATTTGCAGCTCCACTACCTGGGTATTGCTTTTAATATCACAGCCAAATTTTTTGGCCTGTTGCCTCATGATGCTCGCCAACTGATATCCGGAAATACTCTCTACTCCGGGATAATTCGCAATTTCATGCGTAAGAATCATCTGCCCGCCAGGCATGCCATCACTTACCAAAAGCGTTTTAACCCGGGCACGGGATAAATATATACCGGCAGTTAATCCGGCAGGGCCACCACCAATTACAATGGCATCATAATGCGTTGAAGTGTTCATCATCAGTTCTTTTCAAAATTAAAACATTGAGGTTGCCTCAAAAACCGGGAATTATTTGACCAACTTCAGAGACAACCTCCACTAAAAATTTAGCTCACCGTAACCGGCTCAAATTCCTTTTCGAGGATACTTCTTACCTGGCTCGCACTCTGAATACTGGAAGTAGCTTTAACCAGTTTACCATTTTTATAGTACATAGTAAAGGGGATACCCATAAAACCGCGTACTTCAGGCGTATTGCGAATGACGTGTGCTTCGGGATTGTCAAATTCCATATCGGCAAATTTCACGTGTTTATATTCCTCCTCAAGGTCTTCCATAATTCCGTAAACCGGAATACACATGGGGCCCATACGGCCACAGCAAATCATTACGTTTTCATTTTCATTGATGAGCTTCTGGTGCTCGGCTGCGGTCATTACATGGTGAAGATTGGTGTAAAGCATGATTATTTGTTTTAAAGGTTATTTTTAAATGGTTTGATTTCAAAAAATTACGATTGGTCAGTACTATCTTTCTGTGTTTTAGCTGGCTTTGGCCAAATCTATTTCAGCAAGGTTCTTGTCCAGTATGGAAATCTCGTGGGTGATCGTCATCATCTTGCTGTACATATATGAAACCCCACAATAACGTTCCTGGGAAAGGTTAACTGCTTTGTTAATCTTATCCAAATCCAGATTATCACCTGCAAACTCGTAGATCATATGCATGGATTGATAATGTTTTGGATGCTCTTCGGTCATATTCGCTTCAATGCGGATATTGAAATAAGCAGGTTCTACGCGCATTTTTCTGAGTATAGAGATAACATCCATACCCGTACATCCGGCCAAACCGGCCAGCAACAGTTCCTTGGGGCGGGGGCCGGCATCCTGACCGCCAACTTCAGCATTGGCATCCATAATCAGATGATGACCGTTAACCATTGCAGCAAACTGCATATTTCCGTTCCATTGAGTATTTACGTTGTGTTTCATAGTAGTTTATTTTGATGCTGCAAAATTACTCCAGCCTGACTAGCCGGCCAAGCCTTTTGCCTATGGCGTCCACAACCATTGGATTGAGGTTGCTCAACTTTTTTCTTGAGGCAGATCGGGCTAACCAATCACAAGCCGCCACCAGCGCATTAACTGAATAAAAAGACGGTGATTTCTTTACCAGTACCGTGGAACGGTTTGGTTCTTTACCGGGGAGTATGTTAATGTTTTGTTAATCCCTAGAAAAAACTTGCTTGTACATACAACTATATATTATCTTTGTATCCCCATGAAAGAAAACAACTCCCCCTATTGCCATTGTTTGTATTATTCGGCCAACGCCCTGTCGCGACTGATTACCAAAATTTCAGATGAAGAGTTTGCCGCAACCGGTTTGTCTTCGTCATCGGCATTTATCATGATGACGGTGAATAATCATCCCGGTATCTCTCCCAAAGGAATCAGCGAGGTGATGCTGCTGACTCCATCTACGGTTACGCGTTTGCTCGACAAACTTGCACATGCCGGATTGATTACCCGGGAGCAGAAAGGAAAAAACATTTTCATCTCCCCAACTACCAACGGCCGGGAACTGAATCAAAAAATCAAGGATTCGTGGAAACGACTATATACAAGGTACACCGCTGTGATAGGAGAAGAAACTGCCCAGGAACTTACTGCCTCACTCACGGAAGCTTATGCTAAACTGAGGTAATTGAAAACAAAAACAATGGTGGGAAAAACAATGTTCCATCTATTGTATGTACAAGCAAGTATAAGGAATAAACCAAAATTATTAATTATTGAGGTCTCTTTGAAACACTGCCGTCAGAATAAGCCGAACAAAGACGTAAAAATGAAGTAGGCTATCCTTAAAAATCCAAAATCATGAAAATCGCCATCTTAGGAACCGGTGCAGTAGGCCAGACAATAGCAGCCAAACTTCACAGTCTCGGACACGAAGTTACGCTTGGCTCGCGTGATCCTGAAAAAAAAGCCATAAATACAGAAACCAATCCGATGACAGGAATGTCGTTTGTGGAATGGCACGAGAAAAATCGCGGCATTAAATTGCAGCAGAATCAGCAGGCCGCCAGAGAAGCTGATCTTATTGTGAATGCCACGCAAGGAGTAGGATCAATTGATATTCTCCGCTCTATCGGCAATGAAAACCTCCGCGGTAAGGTATTGCTCGACATTGCCAATCCCCTGGATTTCTCTAAAGGCATGCTCCCTTCACTTTCCGTATGCAACACCGATTCGCTGGCTGAGCAGATACAGGCCAAATTTCCGGAATTGCAGGTAGTTAAAGCCCTCAACACCATGAGTGCCGGCATAATGGTGGCCCCTGAATCCATCAGTGGAACACATACCGTATTTGTAAGTGGCAACAGTGCCATAGCCAAAAAGTCAGTCATTGATTTGCTCAAATCAATGGGTTGGGATAAGAAAGACATCATTGATCTGGGGGATATTTCCACTGCGAGGGGAACAGAAATGCTACTGCCCATCTGGCTGAGGCTTTGGGGTGCACTGGGACATGTAAATTTCAACTTCCACATACAGCGGAACTGAACCATTATTTTGTTTTTCCCATTTCAGGGATGATGCCGCAGATTTTTAGCTGTGCTTCATCCCTTTTTCAAATAAATGGGCATCATTCCGATAAAAAATTCACTGAAATTGCGGTCTCAAATATTTGTACTTTTGCAGCCCTGTTGTCTTTGTACCGTATGGGCATCGGTTTAAACCTATTAAAACTATGAAAATCGCACTTATTGGTGCCACCGGCCTGGTTGGCAGGATGATCATAACAGTGCTTGAAGAAGGCAAATACATACCGATAACGGCTATTTCGGAGTTTATTCCGGTAGCTTCGGCAAAATCGGTGGGCAGCGATATTCGCTTTCACAACCGCACTTATAAGCTTAAATCCATCACGGAAGCCCTTGCCATGAATCCAGATGTTGCATTGTTTTCAGCCGGCTCAGAGGTATCCAAAGAATTTGCCCCGGCTTTTGCTGCCCGCGGTTGTTTTGTAATTGACAACTCATCTGCCTGGCGAAATGAGCAGGAGATTCCCCTGGTGGTGCCCGAAGTGAATGCGCACACCATAACCGGTAGTCAGAAAATTATTGCTAACCCCAACTGTTCAACCATTCAACTGGTAGCGGTAATTGCTCCCTTGCATCGCAAATACCACATCAACCGCTTAGTTATTTCCACCTACCAAAGTGTAACCGGCACCGGCGCCAAAGCAGTACAGCAACTTGAAAATGAGCGACAAGGCATCAAGGGTAGCCGGGTTTACCCCCACCCAATTGATCTCAACCTTTTCCCTCATGGAGGCACTTTCCTTCCCAATGGATACACCACTGAGGAGATGAAGCTGGTTACTGAAACCCGAAAGATTTTGCAGGCTCCGGATCTTCGGATTACCGCTACGGTAGTGAGGGTTCCCGTTACCGGTGGCCATTCCGAATCGGTCAATATACAATTTGATCAACCTTTCGAATTGGATGAATTCATCAAAACCATTGAATCTTCAAAAGGGGTAGTATTACAGGATGATATTGACCGCGCCATATACCCCATGCCCCGCCTGGCCCAAGGCAGGGACGAAATATTTGTAGGCAGGGTACGCAGGGATGAAACCCTCGAAAATGGTATAAATCTGTGGATAGTTGCCGATAACCTGCGCAAAGGTGCCGCGACCAATGCGGTTCAGATTGCAGCAGTACTCCTGTCCAATGAACTGCTTAAAGCCTGACTTTCGTGAATATTATTACCGGCATTACCGCTCCCCTTAACCTTAAGCGACCCATTATTACCATTGGAACCTTTGATGGACTCCATCTCGGGCACCAGGCAATCTTCGAAACAATGAAGCAGGAAGCAGTTGCGCAGAACGCTGAAACTGCCGTAGTTACCTTTAATCCACATCCCCGGCTGGTACTTGGTCAGCAGGTGTATTTGCTGAATACACAGGCAGAAAAGAGAGCACTGCTTGCTGAAATGGGGATACAGCATATGATAGAAATTCCTTTTACCCGTGAATTTGCCCGGCACTCAGCCAATGAATTTATTGAAATGATTGCCCATAACATTCAGCCCCGGATGGTAATTATTGGTTTTGATCATGGCTTCGGGCAAGGCAGATCGGGAGATATTAATCATTTCTATCAAAGCGCTCAAAAACATGATTATAGCATTAAACAGGTTGATGAGCTGGTGGTAGATGGACAAAAAGTGAGTTCATCGGTAGTGCGCTGGCTATTACAAGAGGGACAGGCTATGCAGGCAACCCGGCTGCTTGGACGACGCTACGAAATAACCGGTCAGGTGGTGCGTGGCAACCAGATTGGCAGACTTATCGGGTATCCCACTGCAAATCTTTACCTCAACGATCCCAATAAATTGATTCCGGCCATGGGTGTATATGCTTCCAAAGTTTATTACAACAACCGCATATATAACGGCATGACCAATATTGGCATGCGCCCAACAATAAGTGCCTACAAACTGACCATTGAAACCAATATTTTCGGGTTTGATAAAGATATTTACTACGAAAGCCTGACCATCCAACTGGTAAAACGCATCCGGAATGAGAAAAAATTTGGTAGTCTCGATGTTTTAAAGGCTCAGCTCAGCGAGGACAAGGTGAAGACAATGGAGATTTTAGGCCGTGGGTAAGCTACTCTGCTCGTTACCCTAAGTCCGCCATTTGATTTTTAGCTACTAATGCTTCACTTCCGCTTAATCACTTTTATTCCTATATCCATCAGTCCCGGAATACCCGGCCGGGGAATGATATTTTCAAACTCAATGGTATAAGTGCCGGCTTCAGTAAAATAGAATTTTGGCCACAGTGTTTCCTGCACATCCCACAAATCACCGGCTCCATCGCCAATAAAATCGCCTTTTTCATCCTTAATTTTAATTTCCTTTTCAAGTATGCGTTCTTCACCCGATGGGGTGAGCAGGATAATACTAACCGGCAAATTATCGTAAGGATATTGAGTGATGTGCCTGACCATGAAAATGATATCTGCCTCGGTACCTGCCTGTTCTATGGGAATATCGAATCGGACTTTATCAAACCTGGACCAGGTATAATTTTCGAACTTATTATAGTGTTCGTATACTTTATTTCGCTGACAACCAAGCAGCAACAAAGTACACATTATGACAATACCGGGAATTTTTTTCATGGCTTAAAATTCTAACTGATACAAAAGTAATCATTGAGACCATTCTGTTCGTATATTTGTAAAATGATTTTATTGAACTTTTGAAGGATTATGGCGAAAGGCAAGAAGTTTTATGTAGTTTGGAATGGTCGTAAACCAGGTGTTTTTGACACCTGGGCAGAATGTGAAGTTCAGGTAAAAGGCTTTGAAGCAGCCAGGTTTAAAGGTTATGAATCAGAGAAAGAAGCCATTGAAGCTTATAATGCTGGCCCGCCAAAATTCAGGAAGGGTACCGTTAAGAGTCATCAGCCGGCCCTGATGGACCACCATCCCATCTGGAAAAGTATTGCGGTAGATGCTGCCTGTAGCGGTAATCCCGGGGTGCTGGAATATCAGGGGGTGGAAACTTCGACCGGTAAACGGCTTTTTCATGTGGGACCATTCCCGCAGGGTACGGTAAACATAGGGGAGTTTTTAGCCATTGTTCACGGCCTGGGTTTTCTCAAACAAAGTAATCTTAATCTGCCGGTTTACAGCGATTCAAAAACGGCCATAAAATGGGTGCGCGATAAAAAAGCCAATACCAAACTGGAGCACAATGCTAAAAATGCCGAATTGATGCATCTGCTGCAACGCGCTGAAACCTGGTTGAAAAACAATTCCTGGGAAAACCCGGTACTAAAGTGGGATACGGCTTCCTGGGGTGAGATTCCGGCTGATTTTGGAAGAAAGTAATGGTCACTTTTGGCAGTCATGAAGATCTGTCAATGCCGTCACCGAGGTATAAGGGAGGGTAAAAAGTGAAGGTGCTGGTCATGATTTGAAAAAGCCCTGTTCGTGAATCACAAACAAGGGCTTTTTTCGTACCTCGGGCCGGAATCGAACCGGCACGAACTCTCATTCATCGGTTTTTGAGACCGACGCGTCTACCAATTCCGCCACCGAGGCATAATGGAGGGTGCAAAGGTAAAATAATTCCCTTGAAATGAAACATAGGTGATTATATTTTTTGAGATTTTCCCGGGAAGGGGGAAATCTGTTACTTAAAAACGCATCTCCATATAGAATGGGTTATCTGATATCATCTTTAAATTAGGAATAGAGCCATCTGTTTTTCACTAATCTGATTGCATCACAGCAACATTTATAAACCTTGTTAAACTATTTCTACCGGCCTGCTGTTTACTTTCGTTTATGCTCACCTGCGGACGACATATCTTCAAATTCCATTTTTACCTACCTTTGCAAACTGATTTTTTAAGCTAAACCCAACCCTTATGTATAACAACCGCAAGCTTTCTGTTTATCTGCCTATCATTCTGGCGCTTGTGCTGCTTGTTGGATTTTTTCTTGGTGCCCTGTTAATAAAAGTTTCAACCGTAGAACCGGGTCTGCTTGAAGGCATCAAAAAACGAAATTATGATCCAATTAATAATGTAATCAGTTACATCACTCAGGAATATGTTGACTCGGTAAATATTGATCAGCTTCAGCAATCTGCCATCACCGGCATACTTTCCAACCTCGATCCACATTCCCAATACATAAGTGCTGAAGAATTTAATCAGGTAAATGATCCCCTTTTGGGTAATTTTGAAGGTATTGGAGTTCAGTTTCGCATTGAAAGTGACACCGTTTATATCGTTAATACCATACCCGGTGGTCCTTCAGAAAAAGTGGGCGTTATGGCTGGCGACCGTATAGTAAAAGTGGGTGATAAGCTTATTGCCGGTGTAAAAATTACCAATAACGAGGTAATGCACCTGCTGAAAGGTGAGCGGGGCACCAAGGTAAATGTCAGTATTTTCCGTAAAGGATATGCCACCTTACTCCCGTTCGATATTACCCGTGACATTATTCCTACTTATAGCGTTGACATCGCCTTTGTACCCAAGCCCGGTATCGGATACATTAAACTGTCGAAATTTTCGGCCACTACACCCGAAGAATTCCGCAAGGCACTGACCGGACTAAACAAACAAGGCATTAAAAAACTTATTCTCGACTTAAGGGGAAATTCCGGTGGTTATCTGCATACTGCCATTGATGTGGCAGATGAATTTCTGTCGGACGGCCGGTTAATTGTGTATACCGAAGGTGCCCACCGTTCCCGACAAACGGCTTTTGCTACAGCCAGGGGGAGTTTTGAAACGGGTGAACTCGTGGTTTTGATAGATGAAGGATCTGCCTCCTCAAGTGAGATTGTGGCCGGTGCCATTCAGGACAATGACCGGGGAACCATTATAGGCCGGCGCTCTTTTGGTAAGGGCCTGGTACAGGAGCAACTCTCCCTTCCCGACGGCTCAGCCGTAAGACTTACCGTGGCACGTTATTATACGCCTACCGGCAGAAGCATCCAAAAGCCCTATACCAAAGGTCATGCAGACGAATACATGGATGAATTGATGGAACGCATGGTAAATGGAGAGTATCAGCATGCTGACAGCATTCATTTTAACGATTCATTAAAATATACAACCCCGGGCGGAAAAACAGTTTATGGAGGGGGTGGCATTATGCCCGATGTATATATACCGGTAGAAACCAATGAAAATTACAAATATTTTAACGAATTGCTCAGCCGCGGATTGATTTATCAGTTTACTTTTGAATATACCGATGCTAATCGTGCCAGTTTGCGCCGCTATGGAAGTTTTGACAATTTTGACCGCAGTTTTAAAGTTACCCCTGAACTCTTTGAAAGTTTCCTCCGCTTTACTGAAGAAAAAGGAGTTAAACGTAACCCTGCAGGCATCGTCTTTAACAAAAGTGAGCTTCAGAACCTTATTAAAGCACTTATTTCCAGAAACTTATACAACGAAGAAGGGTTTTACCCCATTTATCTCCGCACCGACAAGACTTTCCAGAAGGCAGTGGATTCTCTTTAGTTTCCAATTCCTAAAATCTAATGTCCAATAGT
>JAVEQP010000101.1:10602-12717 GCA_034007585.1 Lentimicrobium sp.
TCCAAAATTACCTTTTCAGTAAAACCTGTATTAATAATTATTAACTTTACATCTCCATTCACAGCAAACCCATGCCCATGAGTGCCCATTACAAAAAATACGACTTAATCTTACCTGAAGCCTGCCGGTTTTCATCATTGTGGCTACTGCTGATCGTCGCATTTATGCTTTCTCCTTTCCCCTCCTTCTCCCAGGGTAAGCAAGCCAATAACTGGTATTTTGGATATCATGCAGGTATAAGTTTCGCAACCGGTGAGCCTATTGCCCTGACTAATGGAGAGCTCTCAACCAAAGAAGGTTGTGCAACAATTAGTACACCGCAAGGCGTACTTCAATTCTACACCGATGGTATTAGAGTTTATGACCGATTTCATAATCAAATGCCTCATGGCTATGGATTGACAGGTCATCCATCAAGTACCCAGTCAGCTATTATTGTCCCGATCCCGGGAAGTATAACAAAATATTACATTTTCACCACTGATGCTGCGGAGGAACTTCTCGAAGATGGGTTACGTTATTCAAAAGTTGATATGACACTAAACAATAACAAGGGTGATGTAGTAGCTGGTGAAAAGAATGTCTTATTAACAACCCCTGTATGTGAGAAACTTACAGCAGTGTTGAATAGTGATGGTAAATCATATTGGGTAATTTCAAAGATTTTTGCAAACTCCGATTTTCATGCTTATAGAGTTAAAACCAGTGGCCTTCAGACTGTACCGGTTGTCAGTACTACGGGTCCACCTATCGGTTATGGTATATCTGACTATGCCATGGGTTATTTAAAGGTATCTCCCGATGGAAAATGGCTTGCTATGGCCAACACAGCTATGTTAACGATTGGAATTTATAGATTTGACAATACTTTCGGGGTGGTTAACCATGTAGCTTCTGATTATCTCAATCCTTTTAGTCCTTATGGTGTAGAATTTTCGCCAGACAGTAAGCAAGTATATTTCTCAGCACGATATTCAACAAGAATTGTACAATACGATCTGTCGTCAGAAGATTCAGCCACCATTATTAATTCTAAAATAGAATTGACTTTACATAATTCGACCCCCGATTCCACCGCCGCTTTGCAACTTGGGCCTGATAGCCGCATTTATGTGGCAAGAAATAGTTATAATTATCTCTCACGAATTAATTATCCAAATCTCAGAGGTAATGCATGCGGTTATGAGCAAAATGCGGTTAATTTAAATGGGAAAAGTAGTGCTGAAGGCCTGCCTCCTTTTATTGTATCTTTTTTCCAACCCCTTTTAGTTTCTACTGAACATTATTGCACGGGACAACCCACCATTTTTACCTTACAGAATCCTGAAGGTATCGACTCTTTAAAATGGGAATTTAATGATGCAGGAAATGCTCCATACGATACATCAACTCTTTTCAACCCAGTTTATCAATTCTCACATGCTGATACGTTTTATGTAAAACTCACTGCGTGGTCGGAAATCGGACCAAGAACCATAGTAGATACAGTTATTATTCATGAAAGCCCCGTACCCAATTTTGGCCCCGATACGTTATTCTGCCCCGATGCAGCTATTAATTTAACGCTTTATGCAGGCCCCTTCGGGCGGTATTACTGGAATGGAAACCCGTTACCGGGAAACCATACTATTACTATTTCAGAAACCGGCGAGTATTGGGTAAGCGTGAATAATAACGGATGCATTGGCAGGGATACCATCAATGTTGCCCGGTATGATGAGGCATCAGTTAGTGTAAACCCTGTTATCACCCCCTCCAATTGCGGACAAAGCAACGGATCTATTACCGGTATTGAGTTTACAATTCCTGATCCATATACGGTTTTATGGCTGGATGCTGCAGGAAATCAGGTAGGTACAGGCAATAATCTGCTTAATGTACCGGCCGGGGCTTATTATGCGGAGGTGACCTTCGGCAGTAACTGCACCCATGAATTTGGCCCTTACCCCATCACCGACAACAACGCCACCCAGATAGCTGATGTACTGCCCACCCCCGACCACTGCAGCCAGGGTATGGGCCTGCTTGAAGTGTTGCCCGCTTCGGGTAACCCTGCCGATTACCTCTACAGCCTCAATGGCGGGCCTTACCAGGCCAATGACGGGGTTTTTACCG
>JAVEQP010000102.1:0-12582 GCA_034007585.1 Lentimicrobium sp.
TTTTAAGATAAAAATGTCGGGTAAGCAAAGTGTGATGTACCATGTTAACCAGGTAACCCCATAGCCGACAAGTAGATTGGAAATCGTTGAATTATTCATTGAAATTTGTCTTGCCATTGGCGCACTGCCCGTCCCAGTATTCCCATTGGTACGAAAAGTCCAAAAACGTAGATTGGCCGGGGGGGGGGTGATACACCAAGTTGCGGACACAGTATTTCCCGATAAATATGGGAGGCGTTATTAACTGTTGACCAAAGCCATGCAACTGAGTTGGTGTGGAATGTTATACTCTTGCCGCTGTTTGAATGCCAACCAAGATTATAAGTAGCAGGCAAAAGAAATGCATAGTTACCCCATATTTTGAAGCCTGTTTCATTTTCATAAATAACAGCGTAGTGCACATTCGTGAGAAATTTTTTCGACATCTGATACGAACCATCAAGATTGGTAAATTTCGAGTCCCATTTAACAAAGTTGTGAACCCGAACTTTTGCTTTTCGTAAACCTTCAGGGATATTACTTTGTGTGTTATTAACCTTTATGATTCCACTTGGTTTTGCCTTGCTTTCATTGAATTGAAAGTCATCATCAAGGTTGCCTGTTATCTTAAAAGATTCAATTTCAAGCCTAGAAAGAAAACTATAAAGTTTAGGATCGCGAGTTTTAGTTTCTTCATCCGGGATAAAGCACTCTTCGAGTATTTTTTTTTCAACTTCAGGTAATATATCATTCACTTTTACGCTGGTATATAACCATGTGATTGCATCAAATGGAATGGTAGGGTCGTGATAATAAACTCCTTCTTCTATGATTTCGTGGTCAAGAGGAAAGTCGAATAACTCAAGCGTAGGATCGTCAAGTAATAGATTCATTTCCTCTTTACTATGAGGTAAAAACCTAATGTAAAGGTCAGTAACGGTGATAATTGTACTGTCAAAGGTTGAGGCTTTTAATCCTTCCTTCTTCACCAGGCTTTCGTAAGCTCGTTTCATATTTTTAACAGAATATGGGTTTTCAAGTTTACTACCGAGTGTAATCTTGCCCTGTGTTTCTTTGTGTTCTTCAATATTACCAGAAACAAAACGAATTTGTTCTTCTTCTTTCTGGCAACCGGATATAGTGAAGAGAGTGAATAAAAATATACAAATAATTGCTTCAATAAATAATACCCGTTCTTAATCTACGCTATCTTTTTTTTTAATGCGAAAATAGATAGGAAAATCGTTACAAAAACATGGGTAAAAAAGAAATCAGGCAACTTTCTGTAAATTATATTCATTCTAAATAGAGATTTTTATACTTTTCATACGTATTGCAAATATAACATATTGAGGAAAATCAACTATGTAATGATGTGCCTGGCTTGCCGGGAGGTAGTTTTTGACAGGATTAACTGGATTTACAGGATGGGATTTATTGCTAATTTTATGAGTAGCCCTGGTAAAAGTTGTAAAAAAACACCTTCTATAACTTCACAAATCGTGAACTCGTAACTGCCTCGTAGCAAACAATCCTACATCAAATAAAACTCCTTTTTCATCAAAAAAAGCAAGCCGCCTAAGCAGCCTGCCTTAAAGAAACCAACCAACCATCAATGTTTCTTATCTATAGACTCATCAACAGAGGGTAGGTTCATGTTATGGTTTTATTTAATATGGATTAATTCATAAACGTTGGTTGTTTCGCTCTTCATTTATTCTTAATCCGTCAACCCATCATCCCCGGGCCTGATTTCAAAATCCAGTGTTATATAAAGAAGCTTGTTGTCGCGCGATTGCAAACCCATTCTTTCAATCTTTCCTTTAAGCAGCTTACCCTCTCTCCATATTTTCACCTTTTTGCTCATCGATTCAGGTCTGTTGTAGGAGATGTAATCTCTTCTTTCTGATTCATCCCAGTAGTTTACAATGGCATACTCCTCAACGTATTGCAATTGTGCAAAATATACGGTTGTGTACTCTTTATCCCTTGTCCAGGGCTTTGTTTCGCTCGCCTTTATCTGTATCGCAATCCTGTCCTCTTTATTTGGATGATCATCAGGTGGATAAAAGTTGATAACGATAAAAGGGTCATGTTGTGTTGCGGTAAACGAGAGATATGCTGAGGAATTATCACTCAATAAATCTCCGGCAGCAACCACCTTTTCCTCATCGTATTCAAATATAGTTTCTATTGTTCCGATGGTAATAATAGCTTTATATTTTTCAGGGTTTACTACCTCAGCTTTATTATTATTGTTGTCTTTTTCACATGACATCATGAAAAGAGCGGCAAAGAACAATCCTGTAATAAAAGTTGGTGTTTTCATTTTTTTAAAGATTTAGGGTTTTTTAGGTTCAAAATTTAAAACAGAAAATCGTTGGTTAGAACCTGGTATTCGGCAAGTTGAAAGAACTATGGCGCGTTCGCATCTTTATCGCCATCAAATCATCATCAATGGTTTTCATGCGCTTAAACTTTTGGTTAAACGTGATAGGTTTTTTATTTGATTGAGATTTTTGGATGGAGAAAGTAAAGCTTCCTCCATCCAAAGCTCTAAATACAAGGCAAGTAAATCTTGATTTTATCTTGGACATCGTAAAGCTATCCTACAAAAATCTGCCAATACTTTATTAATCAATCCGTACGTCGCCCGAGGCATTGTTGCTGAAAGTGTTGTTACTTTCGTTGAGAACCACACTGCCCGAAGTTGCCCAGATTCCCCAGGTTTCACTGTCGGAAATTTCGCTGTTGGTAACGGAAAGTTTCGAGCCGGGTGAAGAGCCGAAAAGATAGATGTTGGCTCCGCGTCCGCCAATATCCCCGCCATGTCGGATGATCACACCATCCAGGCTGTTGAGTGGCGAAGGAGAAGCTATCTCAATGCCATGCCATGAGCCAGGTTCTTCAACCATTCCTTGAAAAGAGATGGGGTCGGTAACTGCATTGGCAATTATGGCGCCTTGGCTGGTAACCCACAGTCGCAAGCCCTTGTCAAAAAGACAGGTAACGCCCGATGCAAAAGTTACTTCAGTCTTCAGTTCAAAGCTACTGTAAACATGATATCGAAGTCCTGGATCAGGTATCGTTCCCGAGTTGTTAAAAACGGCATTGGTATTGCCCCCTGCTGCTATTTCGATGGCTTGAATACCGTTGTTCTGATAAACAGAATTTTTGTCCAGCACATACATATTTTCAGCCCCAAAACGTATAGGAGCGGCTGCATTGTCGCTGAAATTGTTGTTGGCAAAAGCAGTCAGGTTTCCACCATTGCCATCAATGTATAAACCATATCCGCCCGATTGTGAAATGTGGGTGTTGGTTATGCTGGCCTGGGTATAGGTATTGCTTTGCAGAATGAGTGCAGTTTTTTTATTGCTGATGGCACTGCTTCCGGCATGCAATATCTGCACATAGTCAAGCTTGTTGTTTACGTTGTTTGAGGCAATGTGAATGGCTTTCCAGCTTCCTCTCACTTTATCCATACCGCGGAAAATGATGTTTTTGGCGGCAGTTCCACGGGCATCCAGAAAGGCATTGTTGCCACTAAACCATAGACCTGCATCGGCTGCATTTTCAATCACCACGCCGGGTTCCAGGGTTATACCTTGAGTAATCTGAATATTGTTGAGTGCATAATAATCCGGATAGTCCTCATTCTCAAACAAATCGGGATAGGTGGTTTTGTTGTCAATTCTATTGGGCAACTTGCCGCCAATGTATAAGGTTAAAATACCTGTATCGGATTTTCCGTTTGCGTTGCTCGCGGTGATTTCCACCTTATACAAGCCGGCGATATCGGTAGTGAATGAGGAAGAGGTTTTGCCAATTTCCTTAATTTCGGGCGTTGAATTAGCGGGTGATTGAATTACTTTCCAGGTCAAGGTGATGTCGTTTCCATCAGGGTCGCTTACAGTAACATTTATGGGATAGGTTTCATCCGTCATTCCAATGATATCCGCACCCACATCGATGGTTGGCTTCTGGCCATCCGGTTCCGGATCATCCTTTTCGCAGGCGTTAAACACAAGCAGGGAGGCCAAAAAGGCGGCTGAAAATAGTAGTCTGTTTAATTTTTTCATGATTTTTTTGATTTTAATTGGTTTCTTATACTTACACATACACCGTTTTTGGGGAAAGTGGCTCAAAGGGGGTGAAATATTTTTATTTTTTGTTGGAATTTGGGGATAATAAAACAGAGATAAGTTTTTCAACCACTTGTTAGGACTACAGAAAAGCTCATGGATTTTTCTTGCCCTTTCCACTAATTTGTATTATCTTTGAATCATTGTTTTATAAACCTAATCCAATGAATACTATTATAATTCGTCCAAAATCAAAAGAAGAAGAGGAGCTGCTTACCCGTCTTCTTACAAAGATGGATATTGATATTCAACTTCTTGAAGGACCAATGCCTAATCTTGAAACACGCAAAGCGATGGAGGATGTGAGGCAGCGTAAAGGAAGCAGGGTAAAAGATTCCACTGAACTTTTTAGCAGATTGGGCATCTGATGTTTACATTGATTTATACCGGAAGATTTAAGGATGAGGTGAAATTTCGCTGCCGGAGACAAGGAAAATTCATTAGTTTTCGTGTTATCGTGATTAGCATTATTGGCAAACCGATAAGAATCATGTTAAATTAGCAGTTTTTTTGTATTTTTATCGAGGATTTCTATTGAAAGAGATGATGAACTTCAATATCCGCTCTCTCATATTAAGGAGGTGCACCTACCTTATTTGGTGACAACAGCACATTTTGCTGTAATTCGGGCATTTACATTATAAATTTCACACAATGGCAACCATTGACAAAATAAGAAATAGAGTGATTGACAAAATCCTTTCCATCAGAAACAAGGAATTTTTGGAGACATTGGATAAGCTTATTTCTTCCAATGAATCGGAGTCAGATATCGTGAAACTGTCAGTTGAACAAAAGCAAATGCTTCAGATGAGTGAAGAAGATATCGAGAATGGGAGGCTTGTTTCTCAGGATGAAATGGACAAAAGAAATCTTAAATGGTTAGACGGAATGTAATTGGAATAAGACATTCATTACTCGGATAATTTAGTTCAACTCTAGAGTTTCTACAAAATCGAGAAGGCGGTCTTTTATACCTTCTCAACCTTCCTCCCCTAATTTTGTTAATATACCAATCCCTTCAACGCTAATATCTACCTGGTCATTCCGGAAAGGGATTGTCCAACTAAAATCTTATCCCATGTCACAAAAAAATATAGAATTCGTTCTTTCTCCTCCCGAACCTCACTTTGTGGGCGATGGTTTCCGGGTACATAATTTTATTCCGGGCGGTTTTCGCCTCGATATGGAGCGCATGACTCCGTTTATTTTGCTCGATTACAATTCAAAGTTTTATTTCCCGCCCAGCGAAAAGCCGCGTGGAGTGGGTGTGCATCCGCACAAGGGTTTTGAAACGGTAACCATTGCGTATAGAGGCGGTGTGGCTCACCACGACAGCAGTGGCGGTGGCGGTGTAATTGGCGTAGGCGATGTGCAATGGATGACTGCCGCCAGTGGCATACTGCACAAAGAGTATCACGAAGAAAATTTTAGCAAAGCCGGTGGCGATTTTCAAATGGTGCAACTGTGGGTAAACCTTCCTGCAAAGGATAAAAAAAGTCCACCCAAATATCAGTCGCTGGTGAATGCCAACATCAATAAAGTAAAGCTTGCGGATGATGCCGGCCTGGTGGAGGTGATTGCCGGCGATTACCAAGCCACGATGGGCTCGGCCAGCACTTTTACGCCCATTTATCTGCTGAATGTTAAGCTCAACAAAGGCGGAACAGCCGATTTTGAATTTCCTGCAAATTACAATACCGCTTTGCTGGTGATTGAAGGCAATATCACCGTTAACGACACGGAGAAAGTGCCTGTCGATAATTTCGCATTGTTTGAGAACAAAGGGGAAACCTTCCGGATAGCGGCCAATGAAAATTCGGTGATTCTGGTACTCAGCGGTGAGCCCATCAACGAGCCCATTGCGGCCCACGGTCCCTTTGTAATGAATACCCGCCAGGAACTGGTGCAGGCTTTCGAGGATTTTAACGCCGGAAAGTTCGGTTATCTGGAGGATTGATAGGAATATATTTCAAGCCAACTCCTCAACTGCTCTTTAACTGAAATTTATTGCATAATTTTACCTTTTATGGGATTGTAAAAATCCATCCGCAGGTGAAAGCATGAATTTTGGGAGTATGGTATTCGCAAAAGAACCAATTTTTATTATAGCCGGTGAAAAGCAAAGTGGGAAGACTAGTTTTTTGCTTCAATTGTTGCGTATGCTCGACAATGCCGGGCTGACAACGGCCGGCTTTGTGTCCCTACATCAGCCCGCAGACGACAGCTATACCCTGCGAAACATTCAAACCCAGGAAGAGGCCAGGCTTATGCAAAGGATAGCCGGTTTTAAGGAGCATCCGCATCATTTTGAACTTTTTCCCGAAGGGATAAAAACCGGAATGCACTGGATTCAACAGATTTTGGATAAGCATCCCGATATCGCGGTTATTGATGAAATTGGGAGTTATGAACTATCAGGAGAGCTTTGGTGCGAAGATTTTACCCGGCTCGTAAATGCCCCATCATCATTGATATTCACCACCAAAACCAAACATGTGGAGGCAATTATGGAAAGATGGGATATTGAACCCGCGGCCATTTTTTATCCCGATGATTTTGCGTTTCCCGAACAGGCTTTTGAACAAATTAAAAATGTATTGCAAACCTTACCTAAGCGATTGTAAGCTAAAAATTCATTAATTTGCACCCGTGATATTTTTAAAACCCAATGTTACAGGAATAGTGTTGGCCGGCGGGCAAAGCAGGCGCATGGGCTACAATAAAGCCGAAGCCATGATGCACGGCCGCTCTATGCTTATGCTGATGATTGACAAGCTGAGTGCAATTACGTCAACGATATTGGTAAGCAGCGGAAACCTGACTTATCCTGACCTGAAATACCGGCAAGTACCCGATGAGTATCCTGATTGTGGACCAATCGGAGGTATTTATTCGGTTTTGAAGGCTACTACCACTGCTTTAAATTTGGTGGTTTCCTGCGATATGCCACTGGTTGAAGTGCGGTTTTTAGAATATATAATTGAAAAGGCCGAAGCCAATAAAGCACTTATTACGGTGCCGGTGAATGAAAAGGGACAGCCTGAGATGTTGTGCGCGGTGTATCGTAAGGATATTCTACCGCTCATAGAGCAACAAATTAAGTTGAAAGCATTCAAACTGAAAAATTTGATTGACCTGGTGCCGACAGAAACGATTGAAATTTCCACCGGTCATCCTATGTATCATGAACATGCTTTTAAAAATGTGAACACGCCCGATGTCTTAAATGAAGCCCGTGAGTTATGGAAAAACCCCTGAGCACGGTTAACGATAAATGGATAAAGGCTTCGGTGCTGGCAGGGTTATGGGCCGGCATTGAGATTATCGCTGGAAGTTTTCTTCACAACCTGCGCATCCCTTTTTCGGGTACTTTTCTTACACTGATTTCTATTATACTGATTGTTGGCTTTTTTCAGATATGGCCTAAATACGGGATTATTTGGCGCACAGGTTTGATTACAGCCCTGATGAAATCCATTTCACCCAGCGCGGTTATTCTGGGTCCTATGGTGGCCATTGCCATGGAAGGTTTTATTATGGAACTGGTAATACGAGCGGCTGGACGGAACCCAGCCGGCTATCTTTTAGCCGGAATGCTTACGCTGGTTGGGGCATTGGTGCATAAAATAGTCCGATTATTCCTGCTCTTTGGCTTGGATATTTTCCGGATATATGAAGAGATGTTCGTTTTTGCCACTAAAAAACTAGGCTTTTTGCATGCAAGTCCCGGAAGTGCAGTGCTGATTTTATTTATTGTGTACGCTGTTTTGGGTGCATTGGCAGCCCTTTCAGGTTACCTGTTGGGGAAACGTGCACGGCGGGAGCAGGATGGTGGGTTGGCCCTCATTCCCGAAACGGGCAAGCAACCCTGGGAAAAACCTGACGAGGCCGTTAAATATTCTACTTTCTTTTTGGTTTTACTGGTTGTAATCATTCCGCTTCTGCTTTTTGCACTGAGCAACCTCAGCCTGAAACCCGCACTGATGGTAACCCTTCCGTGGTTTGTATTTATCTTCTGGCGCTATCGTTTTGCCATGCGGCAGCTTAAAAAATGGTTGTTCTGGATGCAGTTGGGAGTAATACTGGTATTGGCCTGGTTTTTCAGCGAGACTTCGGGAGGCGGTATGGAAGGGAAACTGACCGCCCTTGCCGGCGGATTTATTATGATTCTGCGTGCGTTGGTGGTGGTGACCGGTTTTGCAGCTTTGAGCACCGAACTGCGCGCCCCGCTGATGCAAAAACTGTTTTATCGCTCCAAATTCAGGCAATTGTATCTCTCCGTAACTCAGGCATTTGGCATATTGCCTATGGTGATAAGCGATTTGGCTACCCCGGCTGAGTTTATTAAAAATCCGGCACGCTCCATTGCCGTAAGTCTAAGGCATGTAAATAGCTGGCACCTTCACCTTATCAGGCAGCAGGAGGAGAATAAATTCAGGGAATAGAGCGGTGTATATGCGTCTTTGGTACCTGTCTGGCTGCATATTGCAGGCGAACCGGCTGCACCTCACATAATTTATAACTGTGCATTTTCGATAAAGACTTCACTACGATTTGGGCCCTTTTTCGGTCTAGTCCCAAATGACGAGACCGGAATATTATTGATGCACGTTTGTCGAAAATTTTAGCACCATTCAAAATAGCACCCAATATTATATGGAAGCGATTTGAATGCTACAATGCTTTCTTGCAGCCATGAAAATTGCGTCAGGAAAAGTTTAACAGACCATTGTCTTTAAAAAAAACCAACATCATTCTCTTCCTCAAAATTCCCCGGCTTCCCTTCTTCTCCGCACCAACTGATATCCCGACCGGAAAAAATAAGCAAATGGATAGACCAGCATATGCATCAGTTTGGTGTAAGGGAATATCATGAAAATGAGCATTCCTATAACGATGTGTATTTTGTACTGTATGGCATGGCTGGCTAACAAGGCGCCGGCATCGGGTTGAAAAGTGATAACCGCCTGTGCCCAGCGGCCCAGTTCAGCATATTGTTCGGTGGATGTGGCTGCTGTTCCCGCAATAGCGGCCAAACCCAGGCCTGCTTCCACGAGCAAAAGAATAAGGATAAAATGGTCGTGAAAATTGCTGTTATATTTGATGCGGGGAGAGTAGAAACGGCGGGTAACCAATATCAGCATGCCTATTATCGCCACAGTTCCAAACACGGAACCCAGAATTAAGGCAATGATTCGCTTGGTTTCGGTGGTCATCACCATATGATAAAGCCATTCGGGTAGAAACAGGGTGAAGTGCCCGAAAAGCACCATTATAATGCCTACATGAAACAGGTTGCTGCCAATTTTTATCCTTTTGTCGGCGAGCAACTGGGTGGATTGCGCCTGCACGGTTTTGTTGGCCAGAATCAAGCGGGTGATGAGCCCAAACCAGAAAACTGCAAACGAGATATGCGGCAGATAGGTGAACAGTAGGTTGTTGATGAATGTGTTCATGACTGTTTGTTTTGTAGTTTATTAAATCAAAACCTGTTATTGGCAACCCGACCGGCAGGAGGGCACGCTCTGGGTTCCATCCTGTGAATTGTCGGGCAAAAAGCCTCCGAATTCTACCGGCGCTTCTTCATATTCGGCATCCAAATCCAGTGGCTTTTCGTTTTTTATCATTTCCGTGGTGATGGCTTTGTCAGGCTGTTTGGCCGATAGGGAAACAATGGCCTGAAACAGCTTTCCATAAAGATTTTCCTTCTCGTTCAGGGCAATGCTTATCCGTTCCAGAATGTTAACCGTTTCGGCCAGCAGCTCTGCTGATTTGGTTACGGAAAGAGTGGAAAGAAATTCCAGAAATACCGGAATATGGTCGGGAAGTTCCCTGCCAGTGAGCTGCATTCCATTCTCTTTGTAAAACTCCATCAGGTTGACCATCGCTTGTCCGCGGTCTTTTGAATCGCCTTTCACGTGCTCAAACAGATGCAGGGAAGCACTTCTTGAATAGTCGAACAGTTGTACATATTCAGCCTGCCAGTCGGTGAGGTCAGTTCGGATAAAGTCGTTGCAGAATATTTCCAACCCACTGATTTTATCCGCAGGCAACAGTGCCTCTTCTTTCACCTCTTTTACTGCCACAGATAAAAATTCCTGCAATTCGCGGCTTGGATAAGAGAGCAATAGCGATAGTACTTTATAGGTTTTAATCATCTTTTAAATGCCTCCAAACATGTTTTTAAATTTATCCGTATCGCTGATGTCTCCGTCGGGATATCCGCCGGTTGTTTGATGCTGAAACACGTTTTTGGCTTCCTCGCGGTGGCTGGTAGGTATTACAAACCGGTCGCTGTAATTGGCGATGGCCATCAGGTGATACATCTTTTCGGTTTGCTCAGGAGTGAGGCCTGTTCCTTCCAGCACTTCGGTATTTACCACTTTGTCAACGGTTTTGCTTCGCATGTAAGCACGCATGGCAAGCATCCGTTTCAGGGCCTCTTTCACCGGTTTCTCATCGCCGGCGGTGAACAGATTGGCGAGGTATTTATGCGAAATGCGCATATCGTCCACATCTGGCAGTATGCCATTCATGCCAATGGTTTGGCTGTTGGCCGCCGATTGAATGGGCGACAATGGGGGCACGTACCATACCATCGGCAGAGTGCGGTATTCGGGATGCAACGGGAAGGCTATCTTCCAGTCAATGGCCATTTTATATATGGGCGACGCCGCAGCAGCATCCAGTATATTTTGCTGAATGCCCTGCTTCCGGGCTTCAGCGATAACTTCCGGATCGTGCGGATTGAGGAAGATATTCAGGTGCTCTTCGTACAGGTCTTTTTCATCGGGGGTTGCAGCGGTTTCTTTTATCTTGTCGGCATCGTACAGCATTATCCCGATATAGCGCAGCCTTCCCACACACGATTCACTGCAAATAGTGGATTCACCGGCTTCAATGCGCGGATAGCAAAAGGTGCATTTCTCCGATTTTTGGGTCTGCCAGTTGAAATAGACTTTTTTATACGGACAACCGCTTACGCATTGACGCCATCCGCGGCAGCGCTCCTGGTCGATAAGCACTATGCCGTCTTCTTCGCGCTTATAAATGGCTCCCGACGGACAAACAGCCACACAAGTAGGATTGAGGCAATGTTCACAAATTCGCGGCAGATACATGATAAATGAATTCTCAAACTCTCCGTAGATATCTTTGGGAACATCCTTAAAGTTCATATCCCGGCTGCGGCTTGCAAACTCCCCACCCAGGTCGTCTTCCCAGTTGGGCGTTTTTTCTATTTTCTCCATCACCTTGCCTGTGAGCATGGAGTGGGGGCGTGCAGAAGGCGGGGTTTTGAACTTAGAACCCTTGTGTAATATGGAATAGTTAAAGGTAAAAGGCTCATAATAATCATCAATTACAGGCATGGTAGGGCTGGCAAACAGGTTTTTCATAATGCCAATCTTATTGCCCATTTTTGGATAAAGTTTATCCTTATCAAGCGTCCAGCCGCCTTTCCAGCGATTCTGATTTTCCCATTCATCGGGATAACCGATGCCGGGCTTGGTTTCTACGTTGTTAAACCATACGTATTCAACGCCCTTGCGTGAAGTCCATACGTTTTTGCAGGTTACCGAACAGGTGTGACAGCCAATACACTTGTCCAGATTCATAACCATTGCTATTTGTGCGCGTATCTGCATGGTGTGTCGTTTTAAGATTCTTCAATGGGTTCATCCATCCACTCCACTTTGTCGAGTTTACGGATAATTACAAATTCATCGCGGTTGGCGCCAATAGTGCCATAATAGTTAATGGTGTAGCTCAATTGGGCATATCCGCCAATCATATGGGTGGGTTTTAAACACAGCCGGGATACCGAATTGTGCGCTCCACCGCGGTTTCCTGTTATCGGGCTAACCGGCATATTTACCGTCCGCTCCTGGTTGTGATACATGATGAGTGCCCCGTTAGGAACTCTTTGTGATACTATCAGGCGGGCTATTGTTGCCCCGTTGTGGTTGAAAACTTCTACCCAGTCGTTGTCAATTAAATCAACTTTCCGGGCATCCTCTTCACTCATCCAAACCACCGGCCCTCCGCGGCCCAGCGTAAGCATCAGCAAGTTGTCCGACCACGATGAATGTATCGTCCATTTGTTGTGCGGTGTCATCATATTAATGACCATATATTTTTCTTTGCTATCCAGCTTTTCAGCCATCCCTTTCAACGATTTGGTGTTGATGGGTGGCTTATAACAGACCAGATTTTCTCCAAAAGCAATCATCCAGGGATGGTCCTGATAAAGGGATTGACGGCCGGTAAGGGTGCGCCAGGGTATCAACTCATGCACATTGGTATAGCCGGCATTGTAGGAGACTTCGTGAGATTCTACCCCGCTCCAAATGGGTGAAGTGATGATTTTTCGGGGTTGATGCACCAAATCCTTGAACCTTATTTGTTCATCTTCGCGGGTAGCAGCCAGATGACGGTGTTTTCGTCCGGTTATCTT
>JAVEQP010000103.1:0-12563 GCA_034007585.1 Lentimicrobium sp.
TCATCCAGAATTTTAGTCCTTTATCCGCCCGCAATGATGTGGGTGCACTGTGGGAAAACTTCTGCATATCGGAACGTTTTAAGTTCAACAGCAATCAGGGACGAACAGTTAATGCTTACTTCTGGCGATCGTACTTTAGCAAAGAAGTAGATTATATTGAAGAGAAGGACGGCCAGATAACTGCATTTGAATTTAAGTATAGCACAAACAAACAAGCGCAACTTCCCCCCATTTTCAAGCAAGTATATCCAGGGGCCATCTTTAAAGTGGTGAATAACACCAATTACATCTCCGAATTATTCAGTTGATTTTTGTTATCACAAAAACCACCTAACACATGCAACGCCTTGCAATATTAGATTGATGACATCGTTATAAATCAACGCAATTTAAACACTTACGACTATGAAAAAATTGATAGGTCTTTTTTTGGCAGTTTTTCTTCTGCAGGTTTCAGCTTTTAGTCAATCCGGGCTTTATTTCGGAGGAGAGGCGGGGATGAAATTTGATATGTACCATTATGTAAACAGCGAAGGCAATAATTTAACCATGTTGCCGGTGGATGGTGTTTGGGGAGGCCATGTAGGATATAATTACAACGGCTTTACGGTTGAAACCGGATTCTATGGCAATTACACTTCCACCCCTTTCTTTCATTATGATTATGTCACAAATGAAGCTTCGCGGTCGTCCTCATCAAGTGGAGGTTCCGGGATGAACAGTTGGGTTATCCCCTTGCGGTTTGGTAAAGAGTTTTTATTCTTCCAAAATCGCCTCTTTTTGAAACCGGAAATGGGAATTATTGGAATTTTTGCACGTGACTATTCCACCGATCAGCCCAACAGTGGCTGGGGTGAGAATGTATCCCCGTTTCCTGGGTTTCCTTATTTTACGCCAACCGGCCCCGACTCAACCAGGGCTTACAGTTATCGTGCAGCAAAATCAAACTTTGGCATCGAAACCGCCTTCTCATTTGGTTACCGGTTTAAAGAAAAAGCAGATATATATTTTAAAGGAACCTACCAAAGTAGTTTCGCGCCTCTCTATTACGATGTTATTACCCATTATTCTGATAATGAGTCCGTTTATGCCACCAGCACACAAACCGGAAATGCATTTCTGTTTCAGATAGGGCTCAGATATTTTATCGCAAAACGGGAATAATTGACCGTGCAGGTCTGAAGCGGTTTAAGATCGACAGGCTGATAAAATTTATGAAATAAGATTGAGCTAATCAAAGTCCTTTCAGCCACTCAATCAGCACCCTTGTCCCCTCGGCTACCCGTGGGCAGCAGGCTTCTATAAAATCACCATTCAGTTTTTTATCCACCCAGGCTCCGCCGGCTGCTGCAAGCGCTTCTTTGCCGTTAAAATCCACATAAGCCATGCGGCTCACCAATTCGGTGGGTTGAAGACCGAAATCATTTCCGGGCAACATGGCCACACCGGTTTCCTTTAGAATGGTGCTACACAGTTCTTCGCTGGTAAATATATCCCGGGCGTTCAGTTTCTCCCGGTAATAGCCAAAATCAGGAAAGGCATAAAAACCGCCGTCAATTTGGGGTACGCCAATATTTGCCTCCTGAAATGAATCTGTCATAAATTTGGCCAAAACCCGCAATACCCGACGGCTTTCGTGGAGATAGGCCTCAATTTCATCGTTGCCGTTAAAGGCAGTAATCGCCGCATACTGAATGGGCGCACTGGTAGAGGTAAAGGTTTCGCTGGCGGCAGTAGCCAGGGCATCGAGCAGCCAACGCAGGTTGGGAGGAAATGAAAAAGTGCCCAGTCGCCAGCCTCCTGCCCCGCACCATTTGCTTAAACCACCGCTTATGATAGTACCTTCGGGATAAAAACGGGCAATGGAAATATGCTGATTGGTATGGTGAATTCTGCCATAAATTTCATCAGAAATTAATATAATTTTATACTTGCGGGCCACCTCGGCCAGTTTTTTAAGGCGCTCAATAGGATAGGTATTTCCGGTAGGATTGGAAGGATAGTTCAGGATGAGAATCCTGGGCCGGTCGGGATCGTTGTGGCACTCCTTATCGAGCATTTCAGGGCTCATGCGCCAGTTGTTGTCCGCGAAAGCCGGAATCCAATGCACCTGCCGCCCAATAATCTGCGCCTGCGGGGAGTAGGAAACCCAGCTTGGCGTAGGAATCAGCAAATCGCCATAATATACCAGTTGAAGCAGAAATATAAGTTCCTTTGAACCTGGCCCAATCAGCACATCTTCGGGTTGAGTCTCCATACCCTCATGGCGTTGGTTAAATCCGGCCACCGCCTTGCGGAGCTCATACAGACCCTTAACCGGTAAATAATCTTTTTGATGTGCGTTCGCCTGTAAAGCCTTCACCACACTATCCGGCACCGGAAACGGCGACTGCCCCAGGCCAAACTTATATACCTTCTTCCCTTCCTTAATCAATTGATTGCTGGCTTCATTTATAGCTAATGTGGCAGAGGTCTTCAATCCCCTTACATTCAGGTTCAGGTTTACAGGTAGCATTTGTGGTTTCATGGCAGGTTTATACAGTGAAAGATTGCATTTTGACCAAAGTTAGGGAATTTTTGGAGAATGATAGGCATTGGAGTGAAAATGCCACCAAAATAATTATTCAATAAAGTTCCCATTTTGAGAATTTTTTTATTACCTTTGCTCTATCAAATAATTGCAATGGAGAGAATATTTGCAAAGAGTACATTAAGAGTTTTTGGGGAGAAATATCCTGACTCGGAGCAATACTTAAAAACCTGGTTTGATACAGCTATGAGCTCTAACTGGAATACTCCACATGAAGTTAAAAAGACTTACATCAATGCAAGTATTATAGAAGACAGCAGAATTGTTTTTAATATCAAGGGCAATTCATACAGGCCTATTGCAAAATTCAACTTTGAGAAACAATGGATTTTTATCCGATTTATAGGTTCTCACCATGAATACGGTAAGATAGATGCAAACACAATTTAAGATTTGATTGACATGAAAATGAAACTCATTAAGACAGAAGCTGATTATACCAGGGTCATAAATAGACTTGAAGCCATTTTTGATGCAAAAGTTGGAACTGCAGAAAGCGACGAAGCAGACGTACTTGCATTGTTGGTGGATGAATACGAAAAAAAACATTTCCCAATAGCAGCACCAGACCCCATTGAAGCCATTAAAATAAGAATGGAAGAAATGCAGCTTAAGCAGGTTGACCTGGTGAAGGAAATTGGAGGGAAAAGCCGCGTTTCGGAAATATTAAACCGAAAAAGAAAGTTAACGGTTGAAATGATCCGAAAGTTATCTCTCAGGTTAAACCTTTCACCTGATGTATTAATCAACGACTATACCTTGATAAGGTAGTTGTAAATTATTTAGCTGATAGATACACTAACTGGAAACTAAGTACAAAACAATATTGGCAAGTCAACCTGCCAATTGCATATGTCCGAATTGATTTACAACCAAAAATAATTGCACTTGTCAGCAGACAATCTTCAATCCCATCGATTGTAAATCACATTGATATGATCAACCATATCTCTCATTACGAAGAAATAGCCAGGACTTTTAGTTTCCAGATAGCAGACCTCCGAATAAGAGCGGTCGGGATCTATGGTAACACAGGAATACCTGGTAAATTCAACAGGGCTTACATCTTCGTATTCCATTTTTTCTAAAGCTTTTATTACAGCCATTTGGGCATATTCCCGGCTCCAGCCATTATAATTATTGGGATGTTTTCCCATTTCATCCTCATGAAGTGTGATCGTTTCCGTGTCTCCCATGATCTGTTTAGTTAAGTTAACGGTAAAACTTGTATGTCCTTTAAAAAAAATTAAAAATACAATATTCCTTTCAGAGTTTAATTAGCTTCTCATTTTTAGCCGGATTAGAATCTTAAAAATCGTGCAGAAGCTATTGGCTCAATGGAATTATTGGCTTACTTTTGGAAAGTGGAAGCATCAATGGAATGTATAATCCACCTAAAATAATTCCAGATGATCAGAATTTTTACTTTCTTATGCTTGTTTGCCATTTTTGCAGGCTGCAACCCCAAAACCGACACCACTAAGAATATGAACGACCAACACAAAACCCCTCCGCCTCAGGCGGGCGACCAGGCCAACGACACCACGCCCAAAGTAACCGGCATTGGCGGCATTTTCTTTTTCTCTGATAATCCTGAAGAAACGAAAACCTGGTATGCTAAAAATCTGGGTCTGGAAACCAATGAGTGGGGCTCAAGCTTTGAATTCAGAGATGCCAATCGCCCCGACGAAATCAACTACCTTCAGTGGAGCCCTTTTGTTAACGGAAGTGAGTATTTTGCTCCCTCAAAAAAGGAATTTATGATCAATTACCGGGTACAAAACATTGAAGGGCTGGTAAAAAAGCTAAAAAACAATGGCGTAACAATCCTCGATGAAATTGAGTCATTCGAGTATGGAAAATTCGTCCACATTATGGATGCGGATGGGAACAAAATTGAGCTCTGGGAGCCGGTTGACAGCGTATTTACAGCGATGGGTGGAAAGACGACGAAGTAGCTAAAACAGATAATCCCAAGACCTTAAACATGATTAAAAAAGTAACTTTTATTTCCGGGGCCTTGTTTGGCTCATTGACCGTATTGTCGGTATTGTTTAAGCTGATGCATTATCAAGGGGCTTCGGTGCTGTTGATTGCCGGACTTGCCGGCATTTCTCTTGTTTTTATTCCATTTTACGCGAAGTACAGGTACGACAAAACAGAATAAAGTGCCTAAAGTTGAGGAAAGCTTATAGTTAAATGGACAAATTACACACGGCAATCGAAGTATAAAATTGCGGGTAATACTTGTTATCGCCTATGGTTCATTTCTGCCTTCCCCTCACGAATAATCAAAACTACTGCCATCCAGAAATTCCCGCAGTATGGAGGTAGGCGGTATTTCTTTTTCGCCAATGGGAATCACATACGATAGGAATTTCAACAGCCGTTGGGCTTCCGAATATTCAGGGGCAATAGGTGGCACCTCCTTTAACAAAGGCTCGGCATACCGGCGCAGTACCCCCAGTTCGTAAACCAGGGCAGTATTAAACATCACATCAGCCTCTTCCTGGTAAGGGAAAATATGCTTTTCTTCGCCCAGCCGCACACTTGGCCACCGCTGCATTGTGTCAAGCGCCGAATAACCCCGATATCTGCTGTCGCGCACCATTCGTCTAATCAGCCGGTTTTCGTTGGTGGGAATGTTATTGTTGGAATCGATGCGCAACGGTGTTAAAGCAGAAACATACACTTTCATCATTCGCTTCGCCATAATAGACCGGGATATAAGCGGATTCAACGCATGAATGCCCTCAATCACCAGGATGGCGTTCTCTTCAAGTTTAAGTTTTGTGCCACCATAAAATCGTTTACCATCCACAAAAGAGAACTTAGGTAATTCTACCTCTTTCCCTGCAAAAAGATCGTTCAGGTTACTGTTTAGCAACTCCACATCAATAGCACCAGGGCTCTCAAAATCATAGTTTCCATTTATGTCTAGTGGTGTCAGTTCACGGTCAACAAAATAATTATCCATGGAGATCACCCGGGGTTTAAAGCCCAATACCGTCAACTGAACGGACAGTCGTTTAGCGAAGGTGGTTTTCCCCGATGAGGAAGGTCCCGACACAAAAACTACTTTCACCTGTTCCCTATGCTGGATCATATCAGCAATCTGAGCCACCTTCTTCTCCTGCAAAGCCTCGGAAACCTTAATAATACCACTAATTTCACCATTCAATGCCATCTGATTCAATTGGCCCATATGGGGAACACCGATAATCTCGACCCAATTCTTAAATTCCCTGAAAATCTCAAATAACTTGGGTTGGTGCACCACTTTGACCAATTGTTCAGGATTGTTTTTCTGAGGCATCACCAGCAACATCCCTTCGTGGTATTCCTCCAGTCCGAAATACTTCAAATAACCCGTTGAAGGTACCAGATAACCGTAAAAATAATTTACTACATCGTCGAGCCTATATACCGAGCTGTAAAACTGCCGCCGGGTGCGCATCAGTATGCATTTATCTTCAAGATTAAATTGTTCAAAGATTTTCAATGCCTCTTCTGTCCTGATTTCATTCCTTTCAAAAGTCAAATCCATTGCAATAATCTCCTGCATCCGCTGTTTCAACTGTTCGACAATCTCTTTAAGCGGGCCTGGACTTTTGTGGTTCACCAACTCACAATACAAACCGCCCGAAACCGAGTGCTGAACTTTTAGCTTATGAGCGGGGTAGAGATCACGGGCTGCCTTGTACAAAACCATGGACAAAGACCGCAGATACATACGCTGCCCATCCACATGAGGAAATCCAATAAAATTCACCGTCTTTGGCTTATATACCATGTAGGTCAGCTCTTTAAGCGAATTGTTGACCATGGCTCCGAGAATAGGCGATCCCAGTTCAACATTCTGATCGGCAGCAATTTCACTAAGAGTGGTACCGAAAGGATATTCTTTTTCGGTTTGGGTATTTTCACAATAAATGGCGTAAGTACGAAGCATGTAGTAAAGGATAATTAAATATAAAGCCCAAAAATGAAGCACTTCCTATTAAAAGCAACGATAAATAGGCTGAAATATTTGCAAGGTAACACTTTTTCAATAAAGGTATTGTGATTAATAAGACAGGGATAACCTCTAAAGTTAAATGTAACCCTGCTAAAAAATTAATTAACACCGCACCTCATCAATTGTTGATAAACTATTTCGACAATAGTAATCCGGTTGGCTATGAGCATCTGAATCACGGGAATCAACCGGAAGTGTGTTATATTGAGATTGTCGGCTTATTTTATTTTGAAAGCTTTATGTTGGCAACAACCATATGGGATGGTAACATTGTGCTATTTTTGCAGAGGATTGAACGCTTACTATTTTTACAGTAACAACATGAATTATAAAAAAATCATTGAGGAAGTTTATCAAACGGTTAAATCCGGTGAAAATCTAGGGGAGTTGGCACATTATATTCCAGAACTCACTAATGTTGACCCTGAAAGTTTTGCGGTACACCTGACTTCCGTTCAGGGCGAAGAATACGGTTTGGGTTGTTACCAGACAAAGTTTTCGTTACAAAGCATCTCCAAAGTGCTTACCGTTAGCCTGGCCTATAAGATTCTGGGTGAAAAGTTATGGGAACGGCTAAGCGTTGAACCTTCCGGAACAGCATTTAACTCGCTCAGCCAGCTCGAAGTGGACAAAGGAATACCAAGAAATCCTTTTATAAATGCGGGCGCATTGGTTATTTGCGACATACTTATTCTTCACCTGAAAAACCCAAAGGCAGACTTTTTAGCATTTTGCCGGAGCATAAACAATAACCAGCAATTGAATTATTCTGAAAGAGTGGTTAACTCTGAGAAATCAGTTAGTTATAGAAATGTTGCGCTGTGCAATTTTATAAAATCATTTGGCAACATCATTAATGATCCAAACGAGGTGCTTGATTTTTATTATCACATCTGCTCCCTTGAAATGAGTTGCCAGGAGCTGTCACAAACGTTTCTTTATTTAGCCAGCGATGATTTCAGGTCTTCTGACAATGATGAGATTTTGACTATGAGTCAGGCCAAACGAATAAATGCCATTATGCAAACGTGTGGGTTTTATGATGAATCGGGAGAATTTGCTTTCCGGGTAGGCCTCCCGGGTAAGAGCGGCGTGGGCGGTGGAATAATTGCCGTACATCCAAACAAATACTGCATTGCTGTATGGAGCCCAAAACTGAATGACAAAGGCAACTCTTACCGGGGCATGAAATTTCTAGAATTGTTTACCACCGAGACAAAGTTGTCCATATTCTAGGATGAAATTCCGGAATAATATTACACTCAATCGGTTTAGTCCTTATTCCTGATAAAATCCTGTCGACCCGATCACAAATTACTTCATGCCATAGCGGCTATCTCCATTGAAAAGGGTGAAAGTAAAAGTAACCCGCATGTAATTCAGGAAGGGATTGTGACTGAATATCTTATTGAGCGAACTTTGTTCTACGGGAGTTTCCAGCTCAACCTCAGGCATTTTTCCAAACTCAAAACCAGTAACAACACCATTTTCATCCCATTGCCACCCAATTCTATATCCAATAGGCATTTGCCGGATATTGTCAACGGTACGGGTTTGGTTATTGTAAATTATGTCATTAACGGAAGTACGCCCGATTAAGGCCTGGGCATAGAACTTTTTGGCAAAATAAAGCCGGTTATATAAACCCGGCCGGGTTACTACGACTTTTCTTATTTTTCGCTTTACAATACCGGCATAAATTCCACCTGTGCTCTGGTTAAAGCTGGTATAAAAATCTTTCGGAGCCTTAATTTCCTCACCTTCTGAGATAATGTAAAAAGATGAATCACTGTTAACATATTCAGGTCGTTTGTAATACAAAACACCTCCGCTTAAAGCCCAATATCTGCGTATTTCACAATCAGCTTTAAAGTATTTTTCAGAAAGACTATATCCGTCAAAGCTGGATTCAGTTGTTACCTTAACTTTCCCGGGTAAAATTTTATCACTGAAAGGCCAGTCGACGCCGGCTTCAAAAACGGTTCCATTGCTTTCTTTCTGCGTGGTTACCAGCTTTGATTTTGGAATCATAAAGTTCCTAAGGTAAGCCTGCCGAAAGTGAACATTGTAAAAGAACATGTCATTTATCTGTCCTTCAACCAATAATCCGGCGGTGATTGGTGTCAGGATATTCTCCATTGCCGCTGCGGTCAGACTTACTTTTATGGGCGAAAGCTGATGCGTGTAATTGGTAGAGGTATATTCCTGTTGAGCATTTGCCCTTACAGAGAGTAGGAGAGCAATTGAAATGAGTATATAAAATCTGTAAGTTTTCATAATACATCAATTAGCTTTACCAAAACAACCTCATTGGTTTAAATTACTGCTTAACAAATTGCTGCGAAGTACTGCCTTTTACCGACCAGGCTTTCAAAATATAAGCGCCGGGTTTTAGAACCGAAATATCTATAACAGATTGATTTGTTGAGAATTGAAACTGTCCAGCTGAATTATAGATTTCGATTTTGGAAAGCAGTTCTTTATTCAGAATATGCAATTCGTTCGTTGCCGGATTCGGGTACATATCGAATAATTGGTTGCTATATACTTCCTTGATCCCTGTGGGGGTAGATGTGATCTGCCACAAAATAAAACCTTCACTGTTGGCCCGAAATATCGGGACCGATGGGGATGAATTCCACCAGGTCAGAGCAATATTGGTATCATCATCAGTAAATAACCTTACAGTATTGTTAAATGTGGTATCATTTGCGATAAATGTCCCATAGGAATCGTATGTGATGGTTATGGTTTTTTCCTCCTGGTTTTCCTTTTGATACGTGTCTGTTATCGACAAGTTGAAAGTGAACGGAAAGGTGAGAACTGTCCTGTAATTGAGGAAAGAAACCGGATTATCGGTGCCTACATTGTTGGCTACTTCTTCGAACTTCGTTGTTGAGTGGTTAAACAGACTATAATTGGTAGGGAATCCTGTAGTTATAAACTTCATGGCAAAATTTGCTTCTGGATATTCGGCCTGGTATGGAGTTTCAGACATTTCAAGGAAATCAACAGTTCCTATCAGGGTTGCAGTGGTATTGCTTAAATCCCAGGTAATATTTGCACCGGAGGGTATAAGATCGGCCGTGTTTACATTGCTGAGCAAATACTGGTTAAAGCTGTAGCCGGTGTGCAAGTCTTCACTGTTAAGGATTGGTTGCGCAATTAAGGCTGTTGTCACGAAAAGTGATGCAAAAAGTGTGTAAATATTTTTCATGCGTTTAAGGTTTATATTTGTGAAAGCGTATTGAAACTCTTGTTATTGAAGCTTTATTTCCGGCAAATTATTGTCAGAAATTTGAGAGAAAAGCTTTTCAGGAACACGACCTCTTGTCCCTGAAAAGCAGTATAAATCATTTAGGATTAGGCTTTTTTGATTTTTCTTTTCTCGAGGCGTTTCAGTTTTTTCTGACTGGCCCACTCTTTCTGTGGAACATGGTTCAGAACACTTTCTACATCAATATATCTCGGTTGAAGAGATTTGCTATTGTGTGTGACCGCATCGATTATGTGCCCGACAATGGGAAAGAAAATCAAATTACCCCAGAAAACGTATCGGGTACCTTTGGGCTTCAGATCTATGGTGCCGGTTCTATTTCCGGATTTGAATTCCAGCGTTAACGGCTTTTTATAAGGCAGCTTAATGGCTGCAGTATAATAGTCAATGGTTGTTCCATCGAAACCGGTGGAGGCAAACAATTCACTCGAAATATCAAGCGCTTCCCCGTTTTGCGTAATTGACACGTCCTGAGGGGAGTTCACAATATATGCCGGGCGCTTACCTTGGGTGATTGCACCTGCTATGCTTCCGCATGAACTCAGTGCCAGCAAACATGAGGCAGCCAGACTGAGTAATACAAAAGTTTTCAGGGATGATTTTTTAATCTGATTCATGTGTTTCATTGGATTTGAAGGTTTAGTGTTAATTAATTTATGTGAAATATTTGCGTTGATTGTTGATTATTGTTTGATGAATTTCGTAAAGGTCGCACACTGTCCGGTAGTTACTTTCAGCAGATACATTCCTGTAAATGATACTGCGAAATACAGTAATGAAATTAAAAGTAGAGACTTTTTCATAGCATCGGTTTCGGTTGTGTTTTTCAATCAAAAAAGGATATTAAATAATTGAATTACAAAGGTCGTCACGAATCAAAGACTTGTCAATCACCCTTTAATGTGATATTTGATTATGTAGATATTTTGAAAGTATGGCTTTTCATGAGGAGACAAGGAGACCATTTTAAGTCAGGTAGGCATTGGGACGGGAGATGGGGCGATGGAGCGAAAAGGCGATGGGGCGACAAGGCGATGGAGCGAAAAGGCGATGGAGCGACAAGGCGATGGGGCGAAAAGGCGACGGGGCGACAAGGCGATGGAGCGACAAGGCGATGGGGCGACAAGGCGACAAGGCGAAAAGGCGATGGGGCGATGGGGAGACTGGGCGATGGGACGATGGGGCGACGGGGAGACAAGGGGAGAAATGGCTTCGGATCTAAAGACCCAAGTCCAAAGACCAAAAGCCAAAGACCAATAGCCAAATTGAGCGCAGCGAAAAGGCGATGGGTCGAAAAGGCGATGGGGCGAAAAGGTGATGGGACGATGGGGCGACGGGGAGACAAGGGGAGAAATGGCTTCGGATCTAAAGACCCAAGTCCAAAGACCCAAGTCCAAAGACCAAAAGCCAAAGACCAATAGCCAAATTGAGCGCAGCGAAAAGGCGATGGGGCGAAAAGGCGATGGGGCGAAAAGGTGATGGGGCGACAAGGCGATGGAGCGAAAAGGCGACGGGGCGACAAGGCGATGGGGAGACAAGGCGACAAGGCGACAAGGCGATGGGGAGACTGGGAGACAAGAGGAGAAATGGCTTCGGATCTAAAGACCCAAGTCCAAAGACCAAAAGCCAAAGACCAAAAGCCAAAGACCAATAGCCAAATTGAGCGCAGCGAAAAGGCGATGGGGCGAAAAGGCGATGGGGCGACAAGGCGATGGGGCGATGGGGAGACTGGGCGATGGGACGATGGGGCGACGGGGAGACAAGGGGAGAAATGGCTTCAGATCTAAAGACCAAAAGCCAAAGACCAAAAGCTAAAGACCAAAAGCTAAAGACTAAAAGCTAAAGACTAAAAGCCAAAGACCAAAAGCCAAAGACCAATAGCCAAATTGAGCGCAGCGAAAAGGCGATGGGGCGAAAAGGCGATGGGGCGAAAAGGTGATGGGGCGACAAGGCGATGGAGCGAAAAGGCGACGGGGCGACAAGGCGATGGGGAGACAAGGCGACAAGGCGACAAGGCGATGGGGAGACTGGGAGACAAGAGGAGAAATGGCTTCGGATCTAAAGACCCAAGTCCAAAGACCAAAAGCCAAAGACCAAAAGCCAAAGACCAATAGCCAAATTGAGCGCAGCGAAAAGGCGATGGGGCGAAAAGGCGATGGGGCGACAAGGCGATGGGGCGATGGGGAGACTGGGCGATGGGACGATGGGGCGACGGGGAGACAAGGGGAGAAATGGCTTCAGATCTAAAGACCAAAAGCCAAAGACCAAAAGCTAAAGACCAAAAGCTAAAGACTAAAAGCTAAAGACTAAAAGCCAAAGACCAAAAGCCAAAGACCAATAGCCAAATTGAGCGCAGCGACAAGGCGATGGAGCGATGGGGCGACAAGGCGAAAAGGCGATGGGGCGATGGGGCGATGGGGAGACTGGGCGATGGGACGATGGGGCGACGGGGAGACAAGGGGAGAAATGGCTTCGGATCTAAAGACCCAAGTCCAAAGACCAAAAGCCAAAGACCAATAACCCAAAACCCCGAACCAAGAACCCAAAACCCAGAACCAAGAACCAAGAACCCAGAACCCTACCCCCTCATACACTTTAGCAGTGCCTCTGTCCTTGTGCGCACCTGGAGCTTTTGATAAATTTTACGGATGTGAGTTCGCACCGTTTCAATACTGATG
>JAVEQP010000104.1:0-12448 GCA_034007585.1 Lentimicrobium sp.
TAGAAAGATGGAAGAACCCAAACATGTGCGCCCAACCTGGGATGAATACTTTATGGAAGTGGCCAACACCATAGCCAAGCGGGCTACCTGCGACCGCGGGCTGAGCGGTTGTGTTATTGCCCGAAACAAACAGATACTGGTTACCGGTTATGTGGGTTCGCCCATTGGCCTGCCGCATTGCGATGAGGTGGGCCACCTGTTCAAGCAGCTTACGCACGAAGATGGAAAAGTGACCAACCATTGTGTACGCACCGTGCATGCTGAGCAAAACGCCATTTGTCAGGCCGCACGCCTGGGCATTGCCCTGGAAGGCTCCACACTCTATTGCCGCATGACGCCCTGCCGCACCTGTGCCATGCTCATTATCAATTGCGGCATTGTGCGGGTAATGTGTGAAAAAAGGTACCATTCGGCCACCGAATCGGAAGAAATGTTCCGTCAGGCAGGCATCCAACTCGATTATGTAAGTGAAGAAGTGATGAAATACGATAAGCAGTAAAGTTCAGTACCACCGAAATAAATAGGGCAGAATTTTAATTTGACGGGTTAGAAGTTTGGCTATTTTCTTTCTCGCGCCACCGCTTATGCGGAAAGTAATATCATCTTTACATCCGCAATCCGCTGACCATAGACGAGTTTTTATGGCGAGTCAGGGTGCGACTCAAAGTCGCGCCCTGATTTACAGGCCGTTAGGATAAGTCTGACTTATTGAGTGGTAACAGCAAATTCAAAACATTAAATTCAGCTTCAATAAACATAGCTTTATTATATTTGTTAATAGGCCAGTTACCCTTTAATGAGATCAATTATTTTTTTAACCATAAATTTTAAAATCACAATGTCATTAGTTGGAAAGAAAGCGCCTTACTTTAAGGCAAGTGCCGTTATCAACGGCGAAGAGATTGTCGAAGATTTTTCGCTTGATCAATATCTGGGAAAGAAGCATGTAGTATTTTTCTTTTATCCAAAGGATTTCACCTTTGTATGTCCCACCGAACTGCATGCGTTCCAGGAAAAGCTGGGCGAATTTGAAAAACGCAACTGCGCCGTTGTGGCCTGTTCCACCGATACCGAGGAATCGCACTGGGGATGGATGCAGATGCCTAAAGATCATGGTGGAATTCAAGGGCTTACCTACCCGGTGGTAGCCGATACCACCAAAACCATAAGTGCTAACTTTGGCGTTTTGGCCGGCGATTACGACTGGAATGAACGTGGTGAAATGATCAGTACCGGTCCCATGATTGCCTATCGCGGATTGTTCCTTATTGATAAGGATGGCGTGGTTCATCATGAAACCATCAACCATTTTCCGCTTGGACGCAACGTAAATGAAACCCTGCGTATGCTGGATGCCCTTCAGTTTTTTGAAGACAAGGGTGAAGTTTGTCCCGCAAACTGGGAAGCCGGTAAGGAAGGCTTAAAGGAGACCCACGAAGGGGTGGCTGATTACCTGTCGAGAAACTAACTTCAGCGCCAATCTTAATCACAAAAAGGCCGGATTTCCATGGAATTCCGGCCTTTTTCTATTGTCAGACTTCTATGAAATTGAATTCCGCACCCGCTGGGTGTAATTGCGCAGGGCTACATTAAATGCACATTGTGTTTCCTCTATTTCACGTAGGATTTCAAGTGCCGCAATCACATGGGTGAGCTGCTCGCCTTCATCATCACCGGGAACTTCAATGTCCGGGGCCTTTTCATCATAAAAAGCGGCTTCTGCGGCTTCAAGCACATCAATGGAATGCGTTTCAGCCAATATCTTAATTACAGGAATCTTCATATTAACTGGTTTTAAGATTTTCAATCATGGCAACCACATTTTCTTCTTTCGAGGTAGCCTCACCCTTCACCAATTTCCCGTTTAAAAAGGTAGCAAAATAGGGGAGATTATTCACGCCGGCCTCTTTGCGTGCTTCAGGGCTTTGTTCAGCATTCACATCCAGAAAAGCCACCCCTTCAAAGCGGCTGTCATCAGCCAAACGACGGTATTTGGGGGCAAAGAGTTTGCAACTGCCGCACCATTCAGCATAGTATTTTACAACTACACGTGGATGTTCAGCCAATAATTCTATAAAATTTTGATCGGTTGTGGTTATTTGTCCCATAAATATTCGTTTTAAAAATTCGAGTACGTCTCGCTGATTTTCTAACGGTTCTTTATATCCAAAAAAGATAATTTAATTACGCCACGATCAGAGCCCTTGTCACTTTCCACTTCATTTTCATCACTTCTTGGGGTTATAAGCTCCCATTTATCGTGCATAAAAGGAAGTACCGCAGGCAAAAGCATTGAAAGCGGCCGGTAAAAAAAAGATTGCTCTTTTTTTTGAGGAGTAATCAGGTGTTCACCCGGATCAACAGTCGCAGTAAGATAAATCAGCGCAGACAAAAGTAGCGATATTTTCAAAACACCAAACGCAGCCCCGGCCAGGCGGTTAAAAAATCCCAAGGCAGCAATTTCAACGATTTTTTGAATTGATTTTCCTATCAGATACATCACAATTACCACCGCTACAAAGCATAAAACAAAGGCAACTATATACATCAGGGATGATTCATAACCCGTTTTGGCTTGTAACCAGAGCTGCACTACAGAGGCAAACCTGAACGAAACATAGAGCCCGAGTAACCAGCCTACCAGGGAGGTCAGACTGAGGACGAAACCTTTAAAAAAGCCGGCTGCAGCAGCAATCAGCAAAACAATCAGAATAAAAAGGTCGAAAGCGTTCATAAATGAACCTGCTATTTTAACCGGCGGGTAAGTTCAGTGGCAAAAACGAATTCATTCAGTTCTTTATTGTCACTTTTAAGAATGCTATCCTTATCGCCTTCCCACCACAATTTGCCTTCATGAATATAATTGATTTTATCGCCTATTTCGATTACTGAATTCATATCGTGGGTATTGATTACCGTTGTCATGTTAAATTCGTGGGTAATTTCATGAATAAGATTATCAATTACACTGGCTGTGTATGGATCGAGGCCAGAATTTGGCTCATCGCAGAAGAGATATTTTGGATTCATCGCAATAGCCCGGGCAATGGCTACTCTTTTTTTCATGCCACCGCTGAGCTCAGAAGGCAAAAGTTTGTTCACATTTTCAAGATTTACCCTCGACAGGCACTCGTTGGCTCGATCGCGGTTCTCTTCTTCGCTTTGTTTGGTAAACATGGCCAGTGGAAACATAATATTTTGCTCCACATTCATGGAATCGAATAGGGCACCTCCCTGGAACAGCATTCCGATTTCCTGGCGGATGAGTTTCATTTCGTCAAACGACATTTTTGAAAAAGCACGATCATCGTACCATACCTGACCTTTATCAATTTCGAACAGTCCGACCAGACATTTCATCAGTACCGTTTTTCCCGACCCGCTTTGCCCGATAATAAGGTTGCACTTTCCGGTATCAAATTTAGCGGAAACGCCGCTAAGTACCTCGTGATCACCAAAGGCTTTATATACATTTTTCGCCTCTATCATGACAGCAGGAGTTGTGTGAGTATAAGGTTAAAAACTATGATGGCAATGCTGCTTTGCACCACCGCCTTGGTGCTGGAAGCACCCACTTCCAATGCTCCTCCATCAGTATAAAAACCATGAAAAGCTGAAATGGTTACGATAAGGAATGCAAATATTACCGTTTTAACCATGGCATAAAAAATATCATAGGCATCAAAAAATGCCTTGATTCCATATACGTATTCACTGCTGGGAACCAATCCGGTAAAAATGCCGGCCAGCCAGCCGCCCAATACTGCGACAAACATACTCATCAGAATCAATATGGGATTGAAGATAACGGCGGCAACAATCTTTGGAAAAATCAGATAGGTAGCCGGGTTTATGCCGATAATCTCAATCGCATCAATCTGTTCGGTTACCCGCATGGTGCCCAGCTCAGAGGCCACCCGTGATCCCACTTTACCGGCCAGAATAAGGCTGATGATGGTGGGGGAAAATTCAAGAATTACCGATTGCCGGGTTACATAACCTATGGTGTAAACCGGAATAAGCGGGGTGTCAATGTTAAATGCCATTTGTATGGCAAGTACTGCACCCATAAATACCGATATGAAAGCAACAATGCCAACGGAATCAACTCCAATATTTTGAATCTCGACCATAATTTGCCTGAGGTATATGGAAGGATTTTCAGGCTTCTTAAAAACCTGTCGGAGCATAAGGGCATATTTGCCAAGCTGGAAAAAGAAACTTTTAATCACCACTAGAAAAACGTTTGTGCTAAATTAGATATTATTTACCATAAACAAATACATTACCATAACATTCCCCAAAATTTAGAAAGGTTAAATATCAGTCCTTTCAATAATATCTTTTAATCCCTTGCCTATCAGCATCCATCATACCTTGCGTATTTTTTACCCGAACTGATGAAACTATTCATCAAAAAATCTATGAAATTTACACTAATTTATAAGAAAGTCAACGCATATTCGTTAATTTTGGAAATCCTTATCCACATTTCAATCAATAAAAGACATGAAAATCAAGCTTAAATCCGGGATACTACTCTCTTTTGCTATGCTGCTTCTCCTGGCCTTTTCGTCATGCTCCACGCCGCGTTACAAGCAAAACAAATATAAATCCGGTAAACGGTATAACGATTGTGGTTGCCAGATGATCAAACCCAATCCTGGTTATGCACTGAGTTATTATGAGGTTCAGTAGTGCGCAAAATTTAATGGTACTGGATGGTTTCGTACCTTCAGCAAGCCTTTCATTTGTAAAAAAATGGTTCCAAGACCATGAGGTACACCTCAACATTACACGTGAAAGGATATCGAAGCTGGGCGATTTCAGGGCGGGACCCGGTGTGCCTGTACCCATAATTTCAGTAAATTACAATCTGAATGAATACAGTTTTCTCATCACCCTATTGCATGAAATGGCTCATGCGGAAGTGTGGTTAAATTACAAAAAAAGAATCCGACCTCATGGCCACGCCTGGAAGTCGGCTTTTCTAAATCTTTCGCAACCCTATTTTCAGGCACAGGTATTTCCTACCGGCCTGGCGGCTGCCTTTAAGGATTATCTGAATAAACCCACTGCATCAACCATGAGTTTTCAGCCGCTTAATTTGGCATTGAAAGCATACGACAAAAGGGATGATGGCCTTATCAGGATAGCTGACTTGCCTGAGAACAGCGTTTTCCGTATTGCAGGTGGCCGAAGTTTCGTAAAGGGTCAAAAAATACGAACCCGCTTCCGGTGTACTTGCCTCAACAACAAAAGAGTGTACCTTTTTAATCCATTGGCAGAAGTAAGTCCCGAATCAAACAAACCCACAAGCTGAGGGTTTCTTTAAAAAAATCAGCATGTTATCTAACAAAAAAATATAAAGATGAACCAAAACAACTACTGCATTATTATGGCCGGGGGCATCGGTGCCAGGTTCTGGCCAATGAGTCGCCAGAACAACCCCAAACAATTTATCGACATCCTGGGTACCGGTGAAACATTGATACAAGCTACTTTTAATCGATTTCTAAAAGTTTGTCCGCCGGAAAATATTTATATCGTTACCAACGAAGTCTATAAAACCCAGGTACTGGAGCAGCTCCCCGCAATCAGTGCCGATCAGGTTTTGTGTGAACCGGCACGCCGGAATACTGCGCCCTGTATTGCTTATGCCAACTACCGGATATTGCTCAAAAATCCTGAAGCTAACATAGTGGTAGCTCCCTCTGACCACATCATCCTAAAAGAGGATATTTTTACTGAAGTAATTACTGCTGCTCTTAAGGCTTCGGCAGAAAATGACTGGTTGCTTACCCTTGGCATACAGCCAGGCCGTCCCGATACAGGTTATGGTTACATTCAGTTCGACGAAAAAGAGGTATGCGAGAAAGATGCCCGCATTAAGAAAGTGAAAACCTTTACTGAAAAACCTCAGCTTGAAATGGCAGAACAGTTTCTGGCCAGTGGCGATTTCCTCTGGAATTCAGGTATTTTTATCTGGAGATTAAAAACCATCCTAAACGCTTTTGATAAATACCTCCCTGAGGTAGATGAGCTTTTTAAAGCCGGATTGGAAAAATACAATACCCCTGCCGAAGATGGATTTATGCGGCAGACCTATACAAGGTGCAGGAGCATTTCCATTGATTACGGTGTAATGGAAAAAGCCGACAATGTATATGTACTCTCTTCAGATTTTGGCTGGAGCGACCTCGGTACCTGGGGCTCTCTGTATGATACCCGCCTCAAGGACGATAATAAAAATGCAGTGGTGGGCAACAATGTACTGATGTACGACAGCCACAATTGTCTGGTAAATATGCCAAAGGATAAGCTTGTTGTATTGCAGGGACTTGATAACTACATTGTGGTAGAGGATAAAGGCATACTTTTGATATGCCGTAAGGATGACGAGCAGCAAATCAGGCAATTTGTGAATGATGTGATGATTGATAAAGGAGAAAAATACGTTTAACCAATTAACCATAACTTTGAAATTATGAAAAAATTACTCATTTTGTTTTTCGTTTTATCCGCTGCATTTGCCCGGGCCGATGAGGGCATGTGGCTGCCCATGCTTATTGAGCGTCTGAATTACGTTGATATGCAAAAAGAAGGGCTCAAGCTGACCCCCGAAGAAATTTACAGTGTCAATCATTCCAGTTTGAAAGATGCGATTATCCAGTTTGGCAATGGCTGCACCGGCGAAATGATCAGTAACCAGGGACTGGTGCTTACCAACCACCATTGCGGTTATGGTAACATTCAGGCACACAGCACAATAGAACATGATTATCTGGCTGATGGCTTCTGGGCAAAGAACCTGAATGAAGAACTGCCCAACGAAGGTTTAACAGCGCGATTCCTCGTTCGCATTGAAGATGTAACCCAGCAAATTATATCACAACTCAATGAAGGCATGACTGAGGGCGATCGCAATGCAAAAATCAACGAACTTGCCAATGCCATCGAAAAGAAGGCCGTTGAAGGTACCGGGTACGATGCCCGGGTAGCCAGCTTCTTTAGTGGAAATGAATTCTATCTGTTTGTTTACGAAGTTTATCGTGATGTTCGTCTTGTGGGTGCTCCTCCCTCTTCCATTGGGAAATTTGGAGCCGATACCGATAACTGGATGTGGCCCCGGCATACCGGCGACTTCAGTATGTTCAGGGTTTATGCCGGTGCCGATGGCAAACCTGCCGATTATTCTAAAGACAATGTCCCCCTGAAACCAAAATATCACCTCACCGTTTCGCTCAATGGCTATGAACGGGGCGATTTTGCCATGATTATGGGCTATCCCGGAAGTACCGACCGCTATCTTACTTCCTGGGGGGTGCATCTGGCTGTAGAAACCAGCAATCCTACCATCGTAAACATCAGGGCTAAAAAACTGGCCATCATGCGTAAGGATATGGATGCCAGTCGGGAAATCAATATTAAATATGCTTCAAAATATGCAGGTACTTCTAATTACTGGAAGTATTTTATCGGTCAGACCCGTGGCCTGAAACGCCTTAAAGTGCTTGAGAAGAAGCAAAAAACTGAAGCTGCATTCCGCGATTGGGTAAATGCTGACCTTAACCGTAAGGCTAAATATGGCAGTGCACTTACCGATATTGAAAGTGCCTATAAGACCCTTTCTGATTACACCCTGCAACGCTGGTATTTTGTTGAATCTGTTATCCGTGGCGGTGAAATTATGGGATTGGCCAATTCTTTTACCGGACTTGACAGGGAACTCTCTGCAGAGAATCCTTCGCCTGAAAAGATTAACCGCATGAAGGAAATGCTCAGTAAATCAGTGGAGAGACATTTTAAAAATTACAATCAGCCCACCGATATTAAGTTGCTTGAAGCAATGCTTCAAATGTATTATGAAAATGTGCCCGTTGCCCAGCAACCGGCTGATTTCAGGACACTTGTTGATAAAAATAATGGAGATTTTAAAAAGATAGCTCAAAAAATATTCGACAAGTCTATGTTTGCTGACCAGTCCTCGGTAATGGCTTTTCTCAACAATCCCTCTGCAAAAAAGCTGGAAAAAGACCCTGCTTTTACCCTGGTGAAGTCATTTATGGAGCAATACCGCACCAATATGAAAAATATGGAAGCAGCCAATGAGCAATTGGCACGTGGAAACCGCCTTTTTGTTGCCGGCCTGCGCGAAATGCAGCCCAACCGCACCTTTTATCCCGATGCTAACTCCACCATGCGCCTGACTTATGGCCAGATTCTCGATTATTATCCTGCTGATGCCGTGCATTATAACCACTACACTACGCTTGCCGGTGTAATGGAAAAGGAGGATCCTTCCAATTGGGAGTTTGTGGTTCCCGAGAAACTAAAGCAACTGTTTAAGGATAAAGACTATGGCCGCTATGGAGAAAATGGAGCGTTGATGGTAGGTTTTCTATCCAACACCGACATTACCGGCGGTAATTCCGGAAGTCCCGTTATGAATGGCAAAGGCGAACTTATTGGAATTGCCTTCGACGGAAACTGGGAAGCCATGAGCGGCGACATCGCTTTTGAACCTGAACTTCAGCGTACCATCAGCGTGGATATTCGCTACGTGATGTTTATTGTTGACAAATACGCCGGGGCTCAAAACATCATTGACGAACTTACCTTTGCTCCCAAAGAGGCTGCGAAAGTTAAAACAGAAGTTAAAAGTGAAAAGGTACTCCAGGAAATGGATGCCACCAACTAATCTTGCTTTATATCATGCAGAATGGCCGGGATTTCCGGCCTTTCTGATTTTATAACCACCCAAAACAGCTCAAACCAGTCAAAAGCAATTAAGACAAAAAATCGAAATTTCAGTAAAACCGGTTTACTAACCGATAAAAGATCAAAATCTCTAATTTTGCAGACCAACAACGATAAAATGCTCAAATACACTTCGCTTCTTTCCGAAGCACAACTAACGCGAACGAATTTGATAAAGTGGAACAAATTCTTTTCCGTTTTAAGGGTATTTTCCTTCCTTGCCTTGCTGATTGTTACCATCATGGCCATCAATGGCACCGCTTACTTATGGTTTGTAGCCGTTGCACTACTTCTGGCATTTATCGTAGTATTCTTTCTGCATGAACGCATGTTGAAAAAGCAGCGCTTCAACAATGCCTTTATTCTTGCGCTTGAACAGGAGCTTAAAGCCTGCACTGGGAACAATGCTTCTTTTGATGGCGGCATGGAGTTTAGCGATCCCACCCATATGTACGCCACGGATTTGGATATTTTCGGTAATCATTCTCTTTTTCAGGCACTTAACCGCACCACTACCTTCCTTGCTAAAAGCAAATTATCAGCGTGGTTGCTTAAACCGCTTCTTGAAAAAAAAGAAATATTGCTTCGTCAGCAGGCCATAAAAGAACTGTCATCCCTGCCTGAATGGCGTCTGCAGATGCGTACACATGGTTTACTTGCAGACGAGCGCCCAAACGACCTGGATTCACTTTTTGACTGGCTTAAACTCAATCCGCTTTTTGCCGGTAAAGGTTTTCTGGTGGCCATCTGGCTAATACCCATTCTATCGGCAACCGCGATTGTCTTGTTACTCACCGGCGTGATAACCTATCAGCTCTTTTTGATATTTTTGTTGATGGTACTTGGTTTTTCAGGGATTTATACCAAACGCATTAATTACCGACACATGATGTTAAGCCGAAAGGTAGCACTTCTCGAAAAGTATGCCGTGCGTTTCGGGATGGTTGAAGATACACCTTTCGAGAGTGACCTCATGCAAAAACATCAGCAGTCGCTGCAACAGAACCATCAAACGGCATCAGGCAGCATCCGAAAATTGAGCCGCATCACCGCTTCACTGGATTCCCGCCTCAACCTGCTGATGGGATTTGTATTAAACTTTTTACTGTTGTGGGACATCCGCCAAATGCGCCGTCTGGAACAGTGGCAGCAAACCCACAAAGACATTGCTCCCATTTGGTTTGACACCCTGGCTCAAACCGAAGCCCTGGCAAGTATTGCGGCTTTTTCCTACGCCAACCCGAAATTTATCTTTCCGGTTATCGATGAGGCGAAGTTCTCTGTTTCATCTGAAGATGCAGGGCATCCGCTTATCCCGGCTTTGGACAGGGTGGACAACATCATTCAGATTAATGGAGAAGGAAAATTCAATATTATCACCGGCGCCAATATGGCCGGCAAAAGCACTTATCTGCGCACCATTGGAGTGAATTTGGTACTTGCTTTGGCCGGTGCGCCCGTTTGTGCAAAATCATTCACCTTCTATCCGGCGCCGGTATTCACCAGCCTGCGCACCACCGATTCTCTAAGCAGCAATACCTCTTACTTTTATGCCGAACTGTTGCGGCTCAAAGCACTGATTGATCGCTTAAATTCCGGAGAGAAACTCTTTATCCTGTTGGATGAAATACTGAAAGGCACCAATTCCGCCGACAAGCAAGCCGGCTCCAAGGCCTTGCTCACCCAGCTTATCGGGCTGAATGCCTCCGGTTTTATTGCCACCCACGATCTGGAGCTGGGCAGCCTGGCCACCACTTTCCCCGAAAGGGTCAAAAACTTCCACTTTGAATCAGAAATCAAAGGAGATGAACTGTTCTTTGATTACAAACTGAAGCCCGGTATTGCCCAAAATATGAATGCTACCTTTTTGATGCAAAGGATGGGGATAACGATCGGGGTGGGGAAACAAACTTAGGAACAAAGGTAATTAGCAAAAATCTGACGGATTGATTCAATTAGCAATAATTGTATTTACTATTTTATGTACCTTCGTATTCCAATGAAAACAAGAGATCATTTGCTGCTTTTTCTTTCCAGGAACAAAGAAATGCTCAGGGAGCGGTTTCATATTATCAGAATCGGACTTTTCGGCTCCTATGCCAGGGGTGAACAAACCGTTGAAAGTGATATTGATTTGATAGTTGAATTTGAAGAAAACACTCAGGACCTTTATGAGATTAAAATTCGGTTGAGAGAATTTATAAAAGAGGAAACAGGAAGGAATGTGGATATTTGTCGCGAAAAATATATCAAGCCGGGCGTAAAGGAGCATATTCTAAAAGAGGCAATATATGTTAACTAAAAGATCAACTTTGTATTCAATTTATGAAAGAGTCCGTCGATAAGATTCTTGAATACACCTCTGAATTTGAAAATGCAGATGATTTTAATGAAGATTACCGGAATTTTGATGCAACTATGATGAATTTCATTGTAATTGGAGAGATGATCGACAAACTATCCAATGACTTCAAAGAGTATAATCATTTCATTGATTGGCATAAAATCAAAAGTTTTAGAAATATTATTGCTCATGATTATTTTGGGATTGATGCTGAAGAGGTATGGCAAATTATTAAGAATAGAATCCCAAAACTAAAAAATGATCTTCAAATGATTGAATTCAAATGAAAATTTAAGCCCTAAATCTTCAAATTCCTGAACATAACTTCACAATTTTGAACAAATTTGTGAACATATCTTCACAAATTTGACTACCTTTGTAATCAAATACGTATAAAATGATTCAAAGGCATCTAAAGGCAAGGATTGAAAAGAGGCTTTTCAAAGGCAAGGTCGTAATCCTATATGGCGCCCGCAGGGTGGGAAAGACCACCCTATCAAAGCAAATTATAGAGAACCTTGAAGATGCGCGTTATCTCAATTGCGAGTTGTTGCAAAACAAAACGGCACTTTCAACTACAAATTCCGAACTACTGAAAGATTTTCTCGGAAATTATCGCATTGTTGTGCTGGATGAGGCTCAACATATTGATCAAATCGGCCTTATCCTAAAAATTCTGGCAGATACTCTCCCGGAGATGCAGATTATTGCCACCGGATCATCCAGCTTTGATCTTGGTCAAAAAATATCGGAGCCACTTACCGGCAGGGCACGGCGCTTTGTACTTTATCCACTTTCGTTTAACGAAATCGCGGATGACAATAATTTGCTGGATACCCATGCCGGACTTGACAATTTACTCCGTTTTGGCTTTTATCCTGAAGTTGTCGGGAAGCCGGAAGAAGAGTCCATAGAGGAATTAAACGAAATAGCAAGTAATTACCTGTATAAAGATATACTTCAATTTGAGCGGTTGAAACGTCCAGATCTGCTGTTCAATTTGCTGAAAGCGCTGGCCTTGCAGATAGGTGGCGAAGTCTCATTTCAGGAGTTGTCGCGTTTACTCGGAACAAGCGTTCACACTATAAAACGGTACATTGAATTGCTTGAACAATCCTTTGTAATTTTCAGGTTAGGCTCATTGAGTGGAAATTTACGAAACGAAATATCGAAAGGACAAAAAATCTATTTCAATGACCTGGGCATCCGAAACGCTATCATCCAGAATTTTAGTCCTTTATCCGCCCGCAATGATGTGGGTGCACTGTGGGAAAACTTCTGCATATCGGAACGTTTTAAGTTCAACAGCAATCAGGGACGAACAGTTAATGCTTACTTCTGGCG
>JAVEQP010000009.1:0-54682 GCA_034007585.1 Lentimicrobium sp.
TGACCCATATACAGGTTAGAAAGGCCAACGCTACGAACCTGCGCAAATAAGTAATTTTTGTGTTCATAATAATCTTAATTTAAGTTAGTAAAATGAGAATGTTTCAAGTTAGGGCTTTTGTCACCCGTAATATGGATGCAAACATAGATTGCTTATGAAAAAACCATCTGCACTATTTGCGCAAGATTTAGCATATTTTACGCATTAACAATTCATCTAAACAGGATTATTTGCGCATAAAAATGTCTTATATGGCTTTTATTCAGCACAATGCATATACAAATGAGATGGTTGATTTTTTAATTTCAATACAAATTATTTTACACCAAACACTGTATATTGTAACTTTTATAGGTTGAAAAAGTGATTTTTGTGTATAAAATTAGGTTCGGGAGGAAAAAAATAGCACACTTAAAACAGGTTGAAGAAAAGAGGAGTTGTAAAATACAGCGGGCTATACCGAAAAGTTAACTTTTATATTGCAGTGGAATTAACAAAATATTAATTATAAATGTAATATATATAATACATTCGCTTTTATATAAGGTTATTAATGAAAAGCATTAACATTCTGTTTTCTAACATTAAGGTACACAATTAGCGGACATGGCTACCCGCCCCTGGAGTCGGCAATGAACTATGAGTTTTTTCAAAAAAACCTGATTATTGACTAATCTTGTATGTGGAATTCCAACCTTTTCTCCATGCCCGCTATATTATGAGTCACGTTCTTTTCGCTTTTCAAAAGAGGATGTTATTACCCTTTATAGAAAGTAGATTATTTTTTTTGTATACCACGAATTCACTTTAATTCAGCGTTGGCATTTTTTGATAGTGCGATGGCGATATACCGAACTCTTTCTTGAATACGCGCGAAAAATAGCTGACATCGTAAAACCCACAGGCATCGGATACTTCGGTTATGGAAATGTTGTCATCGGCAAGCATCTTCTTTGCCTTGTTGAGTTTGAGCTGCAACACATACGATATGGTGGAATAACCGGTAATGCCGTTAATTTTTCTGCTAAGCTGTGATATGCTCAATGCCATTTTATCCGCAAGAAAGGTTGAATTCAGTTCAGGATTATCTATCTCAGATTGGATAATGTTGGTGACGGTTTGCAGAAATTTCAGGTTGGCGTCGTTGTCTAATTTATGCTCCGGGCCATTGCGGGTGATGGCGTTCATGTATTTCTCCTTGAGAATACGCCTGTTTTCAAAAATATTTTCAATATGGATAAGTAATTCTTCCGGTTGGAAAGGCTTGCGGATGTATGCTTCCACACCACAACGCAAACCCTTTAAACGGTCTTCATCCGAGGTTTTTGCGGTAAGCATGATAACCGGAATATGGTTGAGAAGCATGTTGTGTTTCATGTCACAGGCAAGTTGATAACCATCTTTCACGGGCATCATTAAATCTGTGATAACCAAATCAGGGATGCTGTTCTCTGCTGCTTCCAATCCTTCCTCGCCATTTCTTGCTGTAATTACTTTGTATCGATCTGTTAGAAGTGATTTTAGGTACAAAGCAATATCTCTGTTATCTTCTACCACCAGAACAAGGGGCTGCACACTACAGGCTCCTTTTCCCATTGGCTCTGTCTGCTCTTCGTCCTGGTTGGTAACACCATGTTTTTTGGGTAAAACATAGATCAGCTTTCTATCTTCTTTAAGGGGTAATATATGAGACAATTGTTTGTTTCTTAAAGGTAAAGTTACGGTAAAAACGCTTCCTTCTCCCAACTGGCTTTCTACTTCTATTTTCCCTTTCATCTTTTCAACCATCATTTGTGTGAAAGCCAGTCCTATGCCTGTTCCGGTTATATTTTTGGCTTGAGGACTCTGATAAAAGAAATCGAATATGCGCTCCAGGTCTTCGGGTGGAATACCTTGGCCGGTATCGCTTATGCGAATGCTAATGGTGTTGGGACGTGACCCGTTGCCGACAACAAATTCTATTTTACCGCCCGCATCAGTATGCTTAATGGCATTGGAAAGCAGATTGCAAATAATTTTATCGATATAGGATGGAATAAAATCCATTTCCGTTGCAGGAATATCGCTGTAAAACAACAAGTTTACCTCCTTTTCACCTGCATACAGTCTGAATGTTTCAGCAGTCATTTGCAGGTATGTTGTTATATCGCCCCGCTTCCATTGTGGTTCATCGGATCCTCGCTTAAGTTTTGCAACATCCAGCAATTGGTTGACAAGATTTAGGAGATTGTTGCTTTGCCGGTCAATGGCTGCCCTAAATACTGTTTTTTCTTTCTCCGAAAGGCTTTGCTTTTGCTGCATCTGGCGGTTCAATCCCTGTATCACGGTAAGAGGTGTGCGAAATTCGTGGGTAATATTGGTAAAAAAATCTGTTCGGGTTTGTTCCAGCTTTTTCAGAATTTTGTTGCTGCGTGTGCGCTGCCTGTAGGCATAGTATAATAGTGCCGTTATAATGAATGAAACGATGATAATCAGCCACGACATATAAATGACAAATTGTTTTTCTCGTTGTTTCAATTTACTGGCCGCTTCCATTTGTTGGAATCGCAGTGCATTTTTATTCTGCTCATATCCCAGGCGTATATCCATATAACGATTTGCCTTTTGAATACCCTGCACACTATCTTGCATTGCTTTATGCTGCTTATAATGTTGCATTGCAAGCTGATGATTGCCTTGCGTGATATTGTAGTCGTGCTTGAGTAAATATACTTCGGCAAGATCTTCGGGCGATTCAATTTGGTTTGCGCTGCTTTCTGCCAATTGGATGTAACGATTAAATTCAGCTACATTACCGGTAATTAAATGAATGCGGGCAATGGACAGGCAAGCTTTAAGCCAATGCCATTTGTCTGAAATCTGGTCCATCAACTCATACGCTTTTTGATATTCGGCTTTCGCTGACTCGTACTTTTGTTCCTTTTCATATAATTGGCCAAGGTGTATCAGGCATAGCCCGATTCCCATATCCGATTTGCCAATTTTGTTTTGTTCTAACGATTTTTGAAAGTAGAGGTATGCCGAGTCATATTGCTGGCGGTATTCGAAAATAGCCCCCAGGTTGGCATAATTAATTGCTTGTCCTATCGGGCTTTTCAGCACAATTTCGTCTTTCAGGGCTTTGCGGAAGTATTTTTCGGCATCGTTGTAGTAACCCAGCGTGAGGCTAATATTTCCGATTCCGTTTAAAGATACTACGCGGTTTTTCATACCAACGGGCGTACTTAAACCAGACCATGCTTCGGCATAATGAAGCGCCTGAAAGTGATATTGAGAGGCTTCGCTCTGCGCCCCTATGCGTCGGAAGTTGGTGCCCAGGTTATTCATCGCCTGCACTATTTCGATGGTGTCATTCAACTTGAGCGCTACTTCCAACCCTTGCTGATGGCTGCTGATGGCATCGGAAAAACGAGCGCTTTCGCGCTGTCGAGATCCTAATTGCTTATAGCATATCATTTTACCAACGTCATTCTTCTCTTTAATATACTGTTGTAATACAATCTGAAGCGAATCCTCGTTTCGGATTTTATAAAGTTTTGCCGAAAGTTCTTTCCGATATTCAGACTCTTCCTCCGTTTGCCTTTCGGACGAGGTACACTGGATCAGCATTGTAATCACAACAAACAAAACAACAAACTTTTGCATGGCATGGCGCGTGTGTGTAGTAACCTGATTCATCATTTGAGTGTATAATTTAGACGTTTTTTTAGATCTTTTCTTTTAAAGAAAGCAACCCATCGGGGTTTAGGTGTTGTATGCTGCTGTATAAGGTTCCCCTTTTCGTCGAGGAGCTTCAGTAACTCCTCGTATTGTTTACTGAGGCAATTGAGTTGTTGAATAATGCTTTCTTTTGTTAATTTGTCGGTACTCATTTCATTCCTTTTCTTACAGCAGTAAAGATAGGAAGCAACACGCTGAAGATCAATACACTTTTCCATGTAGTTTTAACTACGTATTTCTACTTAAGTTAATTCAGGTTATTTTGGCAAGCTTTCCGCGGAAAACAATGATTGCTTTTTTTTAACCCGCCCCTGTTAAAAAGCACTATTTTGTTTTGTTTATATCGTAAAAATTATCATATTTGCCGTGATTACTCAATTACTTGTTTTACTCTGCGAATCCTTTATATGTACTTGAATTTCATATATCGATGTTTTCTGTCCTGTCTGCTGCTACAATACTCCGTTTTATACGCTTCAGAAAGTCGCATTGATTCGCTGCAGCGTGTGCTTAAAGATTCCAAACTATCTGTTTCAGAAGAACTATCGTGCTATGAGTTGCTGGGCATGGAGTTCGAAAACAATTATCAGGCCGCTGAAGCTGCTGAAGCCTATCAACATGCTGTAACATTATGCCGCGAATCGGATAATAAAGGAGCTGAGCTTTCGTCCCTGTTGTACCGATATGCAGTAATGGCTAGCTATTCAGGTGATTATACCAATGCCATTGCGGCATTGGAGGAGACCTTAAAACAAATGGAGCAGTATCCAAATGAGACATTGCGGGCCCGTACCCTGATGCAAACGGGAATGGTCTATTTTTTTCAACAAAAATGGGAGCAGGCGCTCTACTTCTATCAACAAGCACTGAATGCTGCAGAAAAGCTAAAAAACAAAGAAGGGATATCCATTGCCTACAACAATATTGCAAATATTTACCAAAAACAGAAGCAACCGCAACAAGCTTTTGACTACTATAACAAAGCGCTGAAAATACAACGTGAACTGGCCGACAGCGCCTCTATGGGCAACTGTTTGATGAACATTGCAACCAATCATTTGGAACAAAACCAACTGAAAGAGGTGTCCGCGCCCTTAAACGAAGCCTTGAACATTGCCAAAAAAATTGGCGATAACGAAATAATTGCCTTGTGTTATATGCATCTGAGCGTATTGTATTCTAAAACCGGAGAAATGAACAAGGCTGCCGGTATGCTTAAATCAGGTGAAGAATTATCTTTGAATACAGGATACGAACAAGTGAGACAAGAGATTCTGCATACCGCAAGCAATATCTTTTTTAATGCTGGAGATTATAAATCGGCTTATGAGTATCTAAAAAAATCTCAAACCCTGAGCGACACCTTGATGAACCAGAAAATGCTGGAAAAAACGCGGGAATTTGAAATTCGTTACAAAAGCAAGGAAAGTGAATCAGAGCTGGCCTTATATAAACAGAAGTTAAAAACCTTGCATCAGCAACAAACTTTTCTTGCTGTTATCTTACTGTTGCTCTCGATACTTGTGGTTACGCTTGTTATCAACCGAAAACGAAGCCGCAAAAAGAATAGAAAACTCAAAGAGTTGAACGAAACCAAAGACAAACTTTTCTCGATTATCTCACATGATTTGAAAAGCCCTGCTATAGCGCAAAAAGTGGCCATCGATGCGATGATACAGCATTCGGAAAAGTATGATGCAGAAACAATGGTGTTATTGGCAGCCTTCAGCAATGCAGCAGAGTCGCAACTGGCTTTGCTGCAGAACTTATTGAACTGGGCGAATATGCAGACAGGCAAAATGAACTATAATCCGATATCATTTAATCTCTGTGAAACCATCGGAAAAAATCTGGAATTGTATGCCGTGTCAGCGAAAAATAAAAGTCTTGAATTCGTATCAGACATACCTGAAAATTGCCAGGTGCGCGCAGACCGTCAAATGATAAACACCGTTGTCCGCAACCTGCTTGACAATGCAGTGAAGTTTTCAAAGCCGGATGAGGTGATTCGTGTAGCTGTTTCCAGACACGACCCTTATACGCGCGTTTCGATAATCGATCAAGGCGTAGGTATGCCACAGGAACAGATAGATGAACTACTTATTAGTGGAAAAAGCAAATCGAAAGACGGTACTCAAGGAGAAAAAGGCAGCGGTTTGGGATTGATTATCTGTAAAGAACTGCTGGAGAGAAATAACAGCCGCCTGGAAATAGAAAGCATCGAAAACAAAGGAACAACGTTCTCATTTAATCTGCCAAACGTATGACTCCATTGCCTCCAACCCGCATTATACTGGTAGATGATCACGCGCTGTACCGGCTCGGATTACGCACAGCCATAACCGCAATGGAAGCCCGACTAACCATTATCGGCGAATGCGATTCAGGCAAAGAGCTTTCGATGCTACTGCAACAAAACAAGATTCCTGACCTGGTGATACTCGATATCCGTTTGCCTGACGAAAGCGGGATTACCATAGCCCGCCGACTGAAAAAAGACTATCCCCAAATCAAAATTATTATGCTGTCATCTGAAGTTTCATCAGAAACGGTTAGCGAATTGCTTGAAATAAATGTGGAGGGCTATTTGAGTAAGCTGGCACAAATGACCGATATAGAAAAAGCCATTCGCACAGTAATTTCTGAAAATCATTATTACGGGCAAAGCATAGCCAAAATTATGTATGATGTTTATCTGGTAAAAACAGGTATAACACCAGGGAAAAAACTTTTCACTTCAAAGAAAGAAATAGCATTGACTGCCCGTGAAATCGAAATCATAAAATACTTATGTGACGGGTTCTCTGCTAAAGAAATAGGGGATAAGCTAAATGTAAGCTATCGCACCATAGAAACCCACCGAAATAATATTTTGCAAAAACTCGGCTTCAACAACACTGCCGAACTGATAAAATATGCCGTGAAACAAGGAATTGTGGTGTGGAGTTAAGGTTGATCAGAATTTGAATTTTCAAGATAATCATCTGATTATTAATCAAATAAAGCCACATAAAGAAACGAAATTAATATTTTTTAATCCACCTCCTTTCTCTCCAGATGAAATACATTGGCACGCGTCAGGCCTTAAAATCAGAGAAACGATACTTTAATAAATACATCGCTATTCCTCCCCCGGTCATCTGAGCAACTCACCTTATAACTCCCGGCATCAGGTTCAAAGAATACCTTTTCATAGGGTTTGGCTGACTTGTAAAACCGGTCATTCAGGTACCAATACACTTTGGCTACGCCATTTTCAGCATTGCAGGTGAGCATTAGTTGCTGCTTCCGGCCGAGGATCAGGAGATATTCGGCACCATCATTCAGGGAGGTAATTACAGGATCACCCTCGCGACGAATGGAAGGACAATGAGGATTGTGCGGAGGTTCAGCGTTGTAAGGGATTTGCATTTCATTGTACCATGCAATGAGATTTGCCGGATAAGTGGGGTATAAGGAAGATTTATACCCGGCCTCAGGAAGGCACTGCCGGCAATAAGCAATAGATTCGTCCGGGCTGATGTACACCTGATGAAGATGATTGCAACGAATGGCCGGTGAAATTCCGGGAATAAAGTAATCCATCACCGTTTGGTGGCAAAAAGTGTCAGGAACCATGCCGGTCTGGGTGCAGACCAGGCGAAAATCAAGTTCATCGGGTGGAGCAAACCATCCAGGGGCCTTATCAGTCAATACATTAAAGACATTGAACAACAGCGGCACTGCACAATCTGCTCCGTTCAGTTCGGGTGAACCAAATCCGGGAAAATTTCCCGTCCATACGCCTACGGTGTATTCCGGGTTATAACCTATGGCCCAGCCATCACGTCTTCCGTAAGAGGTGCCGGTTTTCCAGGCTATGGCAGGCAGTTGGGCCGCCTGTTGATATTGATTGGGCAAATCAGGGCGTTGCAATCCGGTAAGCATTTCAGTAATCATATAGGCAGCCTGAGGCGAACAAAGGGTATCGGCTACCAATGGAGATGTGGCTTTATTGAACTGCAGCGGCCGGTACAACCCGCCATTTGCAAATGTTGCATACAAGGCAGTAAGCTCTTCGAGGGTGGTGCCACAGCCACCCAAGATTATGGAAAGGCCCAAATGCTTGCGATGTTGTGCAATCCAGTTAAATCCAATGCGCGACAAAGCATCTGATAACTGATCGGTTCCCAGTTTATCCAGTAACTCCACTGCCGGAACATTGAGGGAATGGGCCAGGGCATATTCCACCGTAACCTTGCCCCGGTATTGTTCATCGTAATTCTCAGGACGATAACCGGCAAAGTTAACCGGCACATCGGTAATCATCATTTTTGGAGTAATTAAGCCTTTGTCTATGGCCAGTGCATACACTGCCGGTTTAAGTGCAGAACCCGGGGAGCGCAGGGCCGTAACACCATCCACTTGTCCCTGATAAAAAGCATCATTAAAATCAGCAGAACCCAGATACGCTTTAACTTCCATGGTTTTGTTATTTACAACGACTACCGAGAGGTTACCCACGTTTAAGCTTCGCAGCCGCCTCACATAATTTCTGGCCAGAGTTTCCACTTTACTTTGCAGCGCGAGATTGAGGGTAGAATACGTATTTCCTTGTGGAGCATTTGCAGCCACCCTCAGTGAAAAATGGGGCGCCAGCCGCGGCATGGGTTCACGCTGTTCAGCTATAGATTCGTCTAAGGCGTCATCCACCGCTTCAGCACTGAACTTTCCTGATGTTTTAAAACGGTTTAACCAATGATTCCGCCAACGGTAAAGCAATTCATTTTTTGGACCCGGCTTCAGGCGATTTGGATTATTGGGAATAACCGTGAGCATGGCTACCTGTCCGAGGCTTAAAGCTCGTGGCATTTCATCAAAATAAATCATGGAGGCAGCTTTCACGCCTTCAATATTTCCGCCATAAGGCAGCAAATTAAGATAAGCAAGCAGGATCTCATCTTTAGAATAATGCAGCTCAAGCTGAAACGCCCTGAACATCTCCTTAAACTTATTGGCAAAAGTGCGGGGGACGGGATCTAACAGCCGCGCCAATTGCATGGTGATGGTAGAAGCCCCTGAAGTCCGCCTCCCACTTGTAAGATTATTAAACATAGCCCTACCCACCGACAATAAATTGACACCGGGATGGGAATAAAACCACTGATCTTCTTTAAAGATAAAGGCTTTTCTAACCTCGAGGGTAATTTCATCAGGTTCAGCCTTCAACCTCCACTTATCGTCCGAGGTCAGAAAGGCATGTATCAATATATCCTGATCATCATAAATAACAGTGCCATATTCCACTTTATCTATGTTAAATGGAAATATAGCATCAACAATTATAAAAAGACAAAAAAGGAACACGCCAGCTACTGCTGCCCGAAAAGCAAAGTGATTGGTATTAATAGGTATAAAGTCGGGCATAATCAGAATTATCTCTCTGCAAAGTTATCATTTGAAGTTTTACTAAAAATAATTATTGGGCAGTATTCCAACGATTATTGTAAAAAAAATATTGTGGGATGACTTGCCTTTTATAATAAGTAGGAAAATTTCTCCATCGAAAGTTACACCAGTGACCTCTAAAATGAGGTTTCGCCAGAAGTAAACTCAAATCCTCCTTCTCTAGCAAAATCTAAAACCTGGAAACGGTTTGAGGCCTGAAAGTCGTGGTTTAAATAAAATTTCTAAACAGTTGTAAGAACTTAACAATTAATTAACAATAATATGGCTATTGTTTAACATTTTAGGGGAAACTTTTTAAAACTATTTGCTGTTTATCATTAGTTAGTATTAATCTTCTTGTCTGAAGCAGCGGCAGCGACACGTCAGACACATCTCATACTGCTACTCTCCTTTCTAATTATTGCTGGCATTTCCCGGATTTCTGGTTTTCAGATTACTCATCTTAAACAACACATCTATGAAACATCTATTCATTTTCATTTTCATCATTGCAGCCCTCACCTTGCAGTTGAAGGCGCAAATTGCTATCAATACCGATGGTTCCAATCCCGACAATTCGGCCATGCTCGATGTAAAAGCAACGGGCAAAGGCTTTTTAGCACCCCGAATGACACTTGCTCAGCGCCCGGTTGCACCGGTTGCCGGATTGTTAATTTATCAGACTGACAATACACCCGGATTTTATTTTTATACCGGTTCGGCCTGGCAGCGGTTTGGTACCTCAGCCAGCGATTTCTGGCAAGCAAATGGGGCCAACATCTATTTTAATAGCGGTCGCGTTGCTGTCGGCACTACAGACCCTGAAAACAATGGACTGAATGCGACAAACTATATCGTTGGAAAAGCAGCCGTTAAAGGCAATGACCAATATCTGAATAGCATTTTTGCCACTGGTATGTTGGGAGTTTTGAGTCCAAACCTTATGGGTGCCCCTGGCGATGTGGTGAACGCAGGTGTAATGGGCATTAAGCCAGCTCTGGGTGACAATGGCGCCGCGGTTTATGGCTGGAACAATGATGTAAATACAAACAATTATGCCGGTCTGTTTATAGCCGATGGAATTAATTCAAATAACAATTATGCGCTTAGTGCCACAGCAAGTGGAGCAGCAATAAATTATGCCGCAAAATTCAAAGGCCGTATGCTGATTGAAAGCCACAGTGCAGGTTCAGGTGGTGCAGACTCTACATCCAATTTACTGGAAGCCACCGTCCTGCATACATATACAGCTGATACCCGGGCTTTAAAAGGCACTTCGCTCAATGCTCCCGGCTGGGGAGTTGGTGTAGAAGGCATTGGATCATACAGGGGTGTTGTGGGTACCGCAAACGGACAAACTTATAGCTCCTGGGTATATGGCGTATATGGAAGTGCTTATGGCGGAACTACCGGCATACGTGTGGGCGTATATGGCACTGCGAGCGGCGGTGCAAGCAATTGGGCCGGTTATTTTGCGGGCAGCACCTATATATCCAGCGATTTAAGAATCGCTACCACTAGTCAGGCTGCGGGATATGCATTATCAGTAAATGGAAAGATTGCCTGCACCGAAGTACTTGTTCAGGCAACAGCAAGCTGGCCGGATTATGTATTCGCCCCAGATTATGAGTTGATGAGCCTGCAATCGCTCGAAGAAAGTATTCTGGAGAACAACCACCTCCCCGGGATTCCCTCGGCTACACAGGTAGAAACAGAAGGCATTAAATTGGGTGACATGCAAAGATTGCTCCTCGAAAAAGTAGAAGAACTCACACTATACCTTATTGAACAAGATAAGGTTATCACTCAGCTCAAAGAGGAGGTTCAGGCATTAAAAGACAGTAGCAAATAGTGTTGCTTTTCAGGTTTATTTCACCTTTTAAACAAAGAACCATGCAAAAATACATATGGGTTGGTTTGCTGCTATTAATAGCGACGGGAGTTTCCTCTCTAAGCGCACAGCAGGAACAATCATCTAAAAAATCGCACATACAAAATGCGGTCGTTAAAAGCGAAACCCTTCCGATAGATCCGAAACTTACCGGAATTGAAAGGGAGATGCAGGCAGGCACACTACATACAAATCCTGCCAAAATCGCCACGCCTACAGTGGACACAAAACTCCAGGCACAAGGCGAATGGCCAACTGAAGCACAGGCAGCACCCGCAAAACCGGGTATCATTCCTGTTGATTCAAAATTGGAGGATGAAAATCAAACGGGAGTGGTGAAACCTGAGAATGCACAAGAAACCAGACTCCACCAAGCTGGTTATGATGCTTCTATTGATCCGAATACCGGGCAAAAAATGGATACTCCTGCATCAAAAGTTACCAATTACAGAGAGCTGAAGGGAGAAAAAGAACAGCCAATTCCTGAGGCACAACCCGGCATTATCAACTACCGGAATCTGCAGGGTGAACGCACCCAGCCACCCGGTGAAAAATCTAAGTAACCCGAATTTTATCTCATTTAAAGCAACACACTTATGAAGAAAAATATACATCTGGGATTTTTGCTGCTATTTATGACCTTTTCAGGTTTACTTTTCGCGCAGCAAAGCCCGCCATCGGATTTATGGCTCAATCCCACTACCACTGATTTTGAAACCATCCGACAAACGGTAGAGCACTATTATGCAGACAAGGAAAAAGGCCGGGGTACAGGATACAAACAATGGAAGCGCTGGGAGTTTTTCCATCAGCACCGGCTTACTCCTGACGGTGAAATCACCAATGTGGCTGCCCGCACCTGGGACACTTATCTGGACCATAAAGCTCAATTTGAGAATGGAACACGGGCACCACTGTCAACCAATGGATACTGGAATTCGCTCGGACCGACTACCTACACCAACCTTGCAGGCTGGAATCCTGGTATTGGCCGGCTCAATGTAATTGGATTTCATCCTTCAGCATCCAACACTTTTTGGGTTGGCGGCCCTGCAGGAGGCTTGTGGCGCACCACCAATGGCGGAACCTCCTGGACACCCCTCACCGATGGGATGCCTAATATTGGTGTATCGGGTATTGCTGTTAATTATAACAACACCAACATTATGTATATCCTTACGGGAGATGGAGACGGTGGCGACACCAGATCCATCGGGGTACTCAAAACCATTAACGGCGGAGATACCTGGCTCACTACCGGACTAAGCTGGACACTCGCGAACAATGTTAGAGGATATAAATTACTGATTCATCCAACAAACCCTAATATTCTGTTTGCAGTAACTACCACAGGCATTTTTAAAACAACAAATGGAGGTGTCAGTTGGACCAATGTAATGTCGGGTAGCTATCGCGACATTGAGTTTAAGCCGGGAGATCCTACCTATGTATATGTGTCGGGCACATCTACCTTTCATCGTTCTACGGATACCGGTGAAAACTGGACTCAGATAACTACCGGCATGCCATCAGGATGCACCCGCATTGCCATTGCAGTTTCACCTGCAAACTCAAGTTATGTTTACCTCTTTGGTGGTCCCACTACAGCAGTTGGTGCTTTCAAAGGTTTCTATCTTTCAACCAACAGTGGCGGGAGCTTCGCCACAAGATCAACCACACCAAATGTACTGGGTTATTCCAATACCGGAAATGATGCTGATCATCAAACTACCTACGATCTTGCCATGGCTGTTTCACGTACCTCCAGCTCTAATGTGATTGTTGGAGGCATCAACACCTGGACATCCAGCAATTGGGGAACATCGTGGACCATTTCATCCTGGTGGGATTCACGGGGAAATACGATTGGCTACACCCATGCAGATATACACGACCTTGCCATCAATCCGCTCAACAATTATCTTTATTGCTTGAGTGATGGTGGCGTTTTCCGTTCAACAAACTTCGGCAGTACATGGACAGATTTAACGGCGGGCATTTCCATTACCCAATGGTACCGCATAGCCGGTACCGAAGCTAATGCAAGTTTGATCATCGGTGGAACTCAGGACAATGGATCGAACAAATGGACAGGTACCAGCAATATGGAGCACTTACGGGGAGCCGATGGCATGGATTGCATGATAGATCATACCAATTCAAACATTATTTACACCAATCGCCAATATGGGGCACTAGAGAAATCTACGAATGGCGGCACTTCTTTTACGAATATCAAACCTGCCGGATCATCCGGAACCTGGGTGACGCCGGTAATCATGAATCCATCAAACGCAAGCATTATATATGCTGGATACACCAATGTGTATAAAAGCACCAATGGTGGTTCATCCTGGACCAATACCGGTGTGAACGGAAGCAGTGCGATGGCCATGGGAACCAGTAATACTAATCGCATTTATGCTGCAAGTGGAACTTCAATCTGGCGTTCAGATAATGCCGCTTCTACCTGGACATCCATTAGTACTGGTCTGCCCGGCAGAACCATTACAGGTATTGCCGTTAACCCCGACAACTCAACAGATATTTTTGTAACAGTAGCTGATTATGCTGCCGGGCAAAAAGTATATTCTTCTTTTAATTCTGGCGCTACATGGACAAATATTTCTGATAACCTCCCCAATACAATCATAAACTGCATTGCTTTTGAGGACAAAAACGGATCTCCGGCCAATGCTTTGTATATAGGAACAGATATTGGGGTTTATTACCGCGATAATTCACTGGGCTTTTGGATACCTTTTATGAATGGATTGCCCACCGTACCTGTGTTCGATCTTGAAATAAACTACGCTACAGGTGTGATTCGGGCTGGCACTCACGGAAGGGGACTGTGGTCGTCAGACTTGTATACCAGTTGCCCCGGCGCATATCTTCTCACTCAGGGCAATGACCCCGGCAGCCCCAATTACACCGGTGTTCAGAACTATGAAGCCAGCTTATCAGTTACTTCTTCACGTATAATAACTGGTGGGGTTGGAACCGACGTCACATACAAGGCTGGAAACTTTGTGAAGTTAACGGAAGGATTCCATGCCAAAGAAAACAACCTGTTCAAAGCATGGCTTGGACCTTGCCAGACTCCACCTATTGCAGTCACCGGAACTTATGCCGGTGCATTGACTGAGTAACCAATTTCAAAACATTTATACGAAAAGAGCTATTAACACTTTAACAATCAGCATTATGAAAAGTTACTTCACCCAATTACTCCTTTCGAAAAAGGCAGCGATGAGCAGTTTATTGATGGCAGGCTTCACTCTTTTCTGCCTGAGTCAGACTGCAAGCGCTGAAAATATCATAACCGCCGGCACTACCCTGAGGGTGACAGCCGGCACCACGCTGGTTTCAGTCGAAAACATACTGATAAAGAGTGGCGCCACCCTGAACAATTCAGGGACAGTAATCGCCCGGAAGAATGTAGTAAATCAAAATGTTGCGGCCAATTCATTGGGCTCTGGAACCCTTCAAATGTCAGGTACAGTTCAGCAAACCATAAGTGGCAGCAATATCATTCAAAATTTAGTAATTAATAACGCTGCCGGCATTGTGAATGGAGGGCAAACCCGTGTAGATGGAGTACTCACGATGACCAATGGGCGCATTACATTGGGAAGCAACCACTTAACTCTTGGCGCTGCTGCAAGCATAGCAGGCGTGCCTTCTGCCTCAGCTATGGTTGTAGCAACGGGCTCAGGAGAACTGCGGAAATCATTTTCTTCTGCAGGAAGTTTCACCTTTATTGTAGGTGACAATACAGGCACCGCTGAATATACACCGGTTACCCTTACTTTTTCGGGAGGTACTTATGGGGGATCGAATTATGCCGGCGTAAACCTCATCAATTCTGCTTATCCGGGTGCCAGCGGTAGTTATATAAATCGTTATTGGATGGTTACCCAAAGTGGAATTTCCGGTTTTACATGTAATGCAACTTTTCAATATACAGTAGCCGATGTTACGGGTGTGGAAAGTTCAATATTGTGTGTACGCGTACTTCCCGAGCCACCAGTGACTTATAGCCCGGCCAATACCGTATTGCATCAGCTAACAGCCAATGCATTAACTGCATTTGGCACTTTTACAGGACGCATGCCATTTACTGATAAAACGCTCAATCTGACTCTCTTTCTCGAAGGATTATATAATGGTGGCAGCACTATGCGAAAAGCCCAGAATGCTGGTGGACCCCAATTCCCCGGCAGCACAGCCGATCAGATTCAGGTGGAACTACGTAATGCTGCCAATTATTCCAACATTATATATACAGCAGGTAATGTCAACCTGTCCACTACCGGACTGGCCTCTGCAACCATACCTGCTGCCTTTGGCGGATCTTATTACCTTACTATAAAGCACCGCAACAGTATCGCAACCGTGTCTGCTCTTCCTGTCTCTTTGAGTGCAGCAACTACCAACTATTCTTTCAATGCTCCTTCAAAGGCATATGGTGGCAATCTGCTGATGATGATTGACGGCGTATATGCGATCTTTGGCGGAGATGTAAATCAGGATGGCGCTGTTGACATCAGTGATATGACCCCGATTGACAATGATGCCTCGAACTTTCTAAACGGCTATCTAACAACCGATATAAATGGAGATGCGAGCGTTGATATCAGTGACATGACCATTGTTGACAACAACGCTTCGAGTTTTGTTAGTTCCATCACTCCATAGTATATCAGTGTCTGTTAAAAGACCACTTGTATTTCACCATGTCCTTTTCCGGTAATATTTCCAATTATTGATGCTGAGATCCCATTTTCATTCAGTGATTTTAGCAGCATATTGGCCTCCTCTAGTGAAAGACTGATTAATAAGCCGCCCGAAGTCTGAGCATCACACAATATGGCTTTTTCTCCCGGAGATGCTGAACCGAATTTGGTGAAATTTCCGGCATAGGCTACATTGGCATGCGTGCCTCCGGGTACTGCACCGGCAAGTGCCAGATCAGCAACGCCTTCAATTAAAGGAATATCATTAAAATTAATCGTTGCATTTACCATGGAGGCCTGCGTCATTTCGTGCAGGTGACCCAAAAGTCCAAATCCTGTAACATCAGTACAGGCATGGACCTTGAATTTCACCATCTGCTCTGCAGCAACCTTATTTAATGTTGTCATTACGGCAATGGCTGCCTGCATGGTTTCGGTTTCGGCCAGCCCCTGCTTAAAAGCTGTGGAAATAATACCGGTACCGATCGGCTTAGTGAGCACAAGCACATCTCCGGGCTTTGCACCCGCGTTGGAAATTAGTTTTGCAGGATCAATCAGGCCGGTAACGGCCATTCCGAATTTGGGTTCATTGTCTTCAATGGAGTGGCCGCCCAGAATGGACATTCCTGCTTCACTCGCTTTGTCGGATGCCCCACGCATAATATCTTCCAAAACGCTGAGAGGAAGTCGATTCACCGGAAAGGCAGCTATATTCAGCGCGAAAACCGGACGTGCGCCCATGGCATATACATCGCTCAGGGCATTGGCAGCAGCAATGGCGCCGAATTGATAGGGGTCATCAACTATTGGTGTAAAAAAATCGAGGGTTTGCACCACTGCCAACTGATCTGATATCCGGTAAACGGCAGCATCATCACGCTTAGAAGCGCTAATCAGCACATTTGGATCAACTACCGGCGGCAATTTTGCCAGCACGGTTTCCAGATCGGCAGGCCGCATTTTGCAGGCACAACCCAGTCCATGAGTAAAACGGGTTAATCTGATCTCTTCTTTTGTGTCGGTCGGCACTTCTGCCGGCGGGGCTTCCGCTCCAAACGAACGGACAGCTTCAATAATAATATCAATGGCATGGTCAATTTCGTTCGCTGTGGTATTTCTGCCTACAGAAAACCGTATGGTACCCGCTGCATATTCGGGAGGAACGCGCATGGCGCCCAATACACCTGAGTTGCGGTCATCGCCGGTATGGCAGGCGGCTCCTGCCGAAGCAGCCACTCCGGCCATCGCCTGAATGATGGAAACCGCATTCAGATTCAAAAATGAAAGACTTAACGTATTGGGCAGGCAATGTACCGGATGACCGTTTACCCGAAAATTATCCAGCTCTCCCTGAAGGCCAGTCAACAACCGGCCTTTTAATTGCGAAAGGTGAATGATTTCATTTCCCAGACCCTGATGCGCCAACTCACAGGCTTTACCCAAACCTACTATTTCGAGCACATTTTCAGTTCCTGCCCGCAGGTTTTGCTCGTGGTTGGCGCCATGCATCAGCTTTTCAATTTTAACTCCGTGCCGGATATAAAGCGCACCGACTCCTTTTGGTGCATACAGTTTATGTCCGGCAATGGAGAGCAGGTCCACCTCGAGCAATTTGACATCTACCGGAATTTTACCGGTTGACTGGGCAGCATCGGTATGCATCAGCGCACCATGACGGCGGGCAATTTGAGCGATTTCAGCAATCGGCTGAATGGTTCCCACCTCGTTGTTGGCATGCATCACCGAAATGAGAATGGTTTCAGGCAGTAACATACCCTTTATGGCGCCGGGATCTATCATACCATACTCATCTACAGGTGCTACCGACACCTTAAAGCCATGCTGACTCAGAAAACTTGTCACTTCGCTTACAGCAGGATGTTCCACGGCTGAAATTATGATGTGGTTGCCATGTGCTTTCATCGCATAGGCGGCACCTTTGATCGCCATATTGTTCGACTCTGTGCCTCCGCTGGTAAAAACTATTTCCTGGGGTTTGGCATTGATGAGACCTGCCACCCGCGACCGGGCTTTTTCTACTGCGACCCGTGCCTTAAGCCCAAATTCATGGCCACTGGATGGATTTCCGAATATGGCCTCGAGATAGGGCCGCATTTCATTGGCCACCGCAGCATCAATAGGGGTAGTGGCGTTGTAGTCAAGATATATCTGTTCCATGGTTAAAATTTTTGGGCAAGTAAAATTATCTGGCGCGCATGTGCAATCATGTCATCATCAGTAATAATTAACTTCTCCACCTCGCGGGTGTTAAATTTCTCGAATGCTTTAAGATAGTTATGATCATAATATTTCAACAGTTCAGAGACAGCAGGTTTAAAATTACCCTGATTTATATGCAAAATAATCTGTTCAACTTTTGCAGTACCGAGGTGCTGTCTAAGTCTGGCCACTGCATCCGTAAGCAACGAAGCGTCAAACATCCCATATTCGGCTATAATTCGCCTGATCCGGTCTTTAATGGGAACTTGCAGGAAAATCAACGGGCTGTTTTTCATTTTCTTAAAAAAGGGATCGGGCAAAGCTACTGTGCCAATACTTCGGCTTTCGTCCTCCACCCAAACCTTTTGTTCATGATTTAACAAACGCACCCTTTCATACAAATCATTTTCAAACTGCTCATTGTTAGGTTGTTCGTGCTGACCGAGATAGCCAAACACCGACCCTCTGTTACTGGCCAGTGCTTCCAGATCTAAAATCTGCTCGCCCAGTGATTGAAGCGCTGCCAGCAATGGGGTTTTCCCGCTTCCGGTCATACCTCCAACAATAATAAATTCAGGTCCGTCGGTAAGATGTTGTCTTATAAAGCTTCGGTAAGCTTTATAACCGCCTTCAAGCACTTTAACAGGATAACCTGCGAACTCCAGCAGCCATGCCATAGCCTGACTACGCATCCCGCCCCGCCAGCACTGAACAATGATGCCTTCTACCTTTTTATGGGTAAGGCCGTTAATTTTTTTAACAAAACCCGCAAGCTTGGGACCCGCAATTTCAAGTCCCAGCAACAGTGCAGCATTTTTACCGGCATTCGCATAGCGGATCCCCACCTGCGCCCGTTCCTCATTGTTAAAAAGAGGCAAGTTGATGGCTCCGGGAATGTGTGCCTGATCATATTCCGCGGGTGAACGCACGTCAATCAACAGGTGGGTGGTTCGGAGATTGAAAAGCGTGCCGGCATCAATGGTAGGAATCATGCGCCAAAATTACCCATTTTTTTTTCAGGCTGCAGTAACTTTTATTTCATCACCCAGATAAATAAGCCAGGCTTTCACCTGCGGATATCCCATAGCAGTGAGCAAACGTGCATACTGAAGCACCTGATCGTGATGCGATTGCTGTCCGGCACCGGTTTTATAATCAATTACATCCGTATGGTCAGGCCGGAATACAACGCGGTCAGGGCGATAACTTTTCCCTCCTTTGGTTAATATTTCTGCTTCATTAATCCCCTGAATTCCGGGCTCAAAAAACATCCGTGCCACTTCGTGATTTAACAGTGCCTGCAAGTGCTTTTCGATACTGGCAGCTTGTTCCGGTGTGATGGATCCCTCACCCAACAACCGGTCAACAGCAGATTTTACATCTTCGGTCATCGAAATGGTCTTCAGCGCTTCATGCATCATCAACCCTTCTGCCTGAATGTCCTCAGGGGCGGTTACCCGCCAGTGATCCGGGGCACGGGAAGCAATTACTAAGCGATGCTGCCAGGCATTGGAGATAAACTCAGGGAGCAATTCCTCATTTATTCTCCACCCACGTCCGCGGATATAGGAGCCCTCCCCCATCTCCATTAAAGGATTTGACTGAGGATCGTGGTTATTTTCCTGATAAAAGGCCGCAAAAAGATCAGTAATGGTTTTGGTTTCCGATTTTGAATCTTTTTCCGCCAGCTTGCCGGTAAATACAAATAAGCGTTCTGAAGGTCTGGTGAGCGTTACATAAAGCATATTGAGCAGATCCAGTTGAGCCTTTGCCTTTTCTTCCAGGTAAAGTGCGGCAAAAGGGGTGCGCAACACTTTTTGGGTGAGTTTCAACATGGCAACCTTAACCTCAGGTATCAGGGGATCATCTTCAAGTGAAACCCAGGTATAATCTCTGCCTGAAATCACCGAGTAATCCACAAATGCTGCAATAACCACTGGAAACTCCAGCCCTTTGGCTTTATGGATGGTCATAACCTGAACTGCATCCGCACTGGCGGGAAGCACCACCGAGAGGCTGGTTTTATTCTGCTCCCAATACTCAAGAAACCCTGTTATACCCTGATCGTTACGTAAAGTGATGGCAAGTACCTGATCCAGGAAAAACTGCACATACAATGGCGCCACCCCATTCAGGCCAAAAATGCGCACAAGAGTTTGGGTTTGATCAAACAGAGCCTGTGCCTCCAGTTCACGCAAATTAAGCTGAAAGCCATTGACCTGAAGCAATTTGTAAAATAAAGTCGAATTCAGGGCTTGCTGAAGCAGCATATGGCGGTCGGACTCGCCGAAATATCCACGGGAATAAAGATATTCCACAATGTGGGCTGCCGAAACAATATCCTGGGGATTAAGCAATAACCTGAACCATGAAATAAGGAACTGAACTTCAGCAGAGTTACTTAGCAGCAGTGAATCGGAAGAGACCACTTTAATTCCTGCTTCGGTCAGATGGGAAGCCATCAACTGACCCGCAACGTTAGTGCGAACGAGAATGCAAATATCGCCAGGCTGATATCCTGCCCTGACGTTCTCATTCACACATTCAAGCACCTGCTCACACATGGTTTCTTCATAATCATCCTGGGCCCCGGTGTAAAGTTGAATCCGGATCAGTCCGCCGGTTTTTGCCGGGTCAGCTTCCTGATTTACGTCATCATAATAAACACTTTTTTCATCCAGGAACCATTTGGCGGCAAAACCAAAGAACCGGTTGTTAAAATCCACTATTTCCTTGCGAGAACGCCAGTTTTTAATAAGCTTATCCTGGAAAAACTCCCTTGTGAGCGAAGCTGATCGCTGCGCAATAACTAAATTTCCGGTTGGATTATTCACCTGGGGCAGGTTTACAAACTGATCGGCATCACCGTTGCGCCAGCGATAAATGGCCTGCTTTCCGTCACCAACTATCATATTCAGGTGCCCCATTGAAAGCGCATTATCCAGCAAAGGCAGCAGATTCTGCCATTGCATCACCGAGGTATCCTGAAACTCATCCACCAGGAAATGTCTGAACTTCTCCCCTGTCCTTTCGTAAATAAAAGGCACGGGCTCATTCATTACAATTTCAGAAATTATCTTGTTAAACGCGGCAATGGGAACTACATTTCTTTCTTTAAGCACGATGCGCAACCTTTCGGAAAGCGCGTTTAATACCGCCATGGGATACAGATTGTTCCGGATGATACCATATAATGCAACCCGAGGAAACTTCTCATCTGTCAGATGTTGCATCCTGAGGTATATTGACAATAAATCATCCTTTATTTCCATCAGGGCTTCTTCATCCTGAATTAACTTGTTATTCGCCGCCGTCCATTTGTCGTTTTCAACAGTTTCTGTTACATACTTATTGGGGCCCCCTTTCTCAACACGCTTTTTCGGGTCATTAAAATAACCATAGATTCCACTGTCCTTCTGGTAAAAGACATCAGGTGAAATATGATGGCTGGTAATGAGTGAAATAGCCTGACTGCCCAAAGCCTCTAATTCCTCATAAAAATTCCGGATGTATGCCGAAATATTATTTTGCAGATCTTTAATGCGTTCCGGAGTATAAACACCAATACGGTTAATATAGTCAGCGGCCGATTCATTAAAAAGATTCTTTGCAAAATTGGTCAGCAACGTATCAATTTGCCAGTTTTCATCATTGTCCGCCTGATCTTCAATGTAATTTACCAGAATCCCCGTTAAACCGGAATCATAACCGGCATCTGCCAATAGCTGACCTACGGTGAGGCTGAGCAACATATCGGTATCCATTTCCACCTCAAAATTGCTCATGAGTTTAAGATCAAAGGCAAAGGTGCGAATAATCCGGTGTACAAAGCTATCGATGGTGGAAACAGCAAAGTCGTGATAATGGTGAAGGATCAATCCCAGGGCCTGGCGTGCATTTTCCTGTAACGGCGTCGGTTCCAGTCCTGTTCTTTCACACAATTGGTCAAGTTTTTCTTTATCATAACCTGACAAAGCAGCCACATCGGCAGAAACCAAAAACTTAAGGGTATCTAAAATGCGCTGCTTTATCTCATTGGCTGCCTTATTGGTAAAAGTAATGGCCAGGATCTGTCTGAAATCGGTGGGACGCTTCAAGACTATACTCAAATAAACCATAGTCAGTGTATGGGTCTTCCCCGATCCGGCCGATGATTTGTAAACATGAAAGTTACCTTTGGCACACATAAAAATAATGTATTACAACTTTAAAAAATAAAAAATCCGGCTCAGAAACGCTTACTTAACGCGATTCTTGTAACGCGCCAAATCGATGGGTAAATGATTTCAGCAAAAATAACCATTCTGTTGCTGGATTCAAAAGTAAAATTTAACCTTTGCTGATATTTGAATGGCTTATATTTGCAAATCATTCATACACGCAATCATTCATGAAAGACGAAAATCTGGTTTACGGCATTCATCCGGTTATTGAAATAATAAAATCAGGCAAAGAAATTGACCGGTTATTTCTGCAACAGGGCCTCAGGGGGGAAATGTTGCCTGAGCTGCGCCGTGTGATTAGAGAGCACGCCGTACCTTATCAATATGTTCCTGCAGAAAAGCTCAACCGCCTGGTGAAGAGCAATCATCAGGGAGTGGTTTGTTTTGTTTCACCGGTGAGTTTTCAGCCCATCGAAAATTTACTGATGTCAGTATTTGAACAGGGCGAAACTCCCCTGTTCCTGATCCTGGATCGGGTAACTGACGTCAGGAATCTGGGAGCCATTGCGCGTTCAGCCGCCTGTGCCGGGGTACACGGACTCATCGTGCCCGAAAAAGGCAGCGCTCCAATCAGTGGCGATGCCGTTAAAACCTCCGCCGGTGCACTGGCCAGTCTGCCGGTACATCGCAGCCTCAACCTGAAAACCACCATTGAATATCTGAAAAACAGCGGACTAACCATCGTTGCGGCCTCAGAACATGCTTCAAACAACTATTACGATGCCAATCTGCTTGGCCCGCTCGCCATCATTGTTGGTTCTGAAGAAACCGGGGTTTCCGGCGAGTATCTTCAACGCTGTGATGATGTAGTAAAAATACCGGTTACCGGCAGTATAGGATCGCTCAATGTATCCGTGGCTGCAGGCATCGTCTTATTTGAAGTAGTTAAGCAGCGGCTGCAAGCCACTCCGTCAAACTAGCAATCTGGTTTAGGACATGAAACAGGATATTGATACGAGTTACCACCTCAGCAACCGCCATTATTACCTTTGGACGGGTATTATCCTTTTTCTGGCTTTAGCCATGCGGTTGTATCATTTGAATTTCTCCTATTCAAACGATGAACTGAGCGCACTCTCCCGAACCGTTTTCACCTCATTCAACGATTTAATAAACAAAGGTGTACTGGTAGATTTTCACCCGGCCGGTGTGCAGGTTTTCCTTTACTATTGGGTGAAACTTTTCGGCATGGACGAATGGGTGGTAAGGCTGCCCTTTGCCATTGCAGGCACCCTGGCCATCTGGCTTTCCATCCTTACCTTTTCCCGCTGGTTTGGCCGGAAAGCCGGTTTGTTTACCGCAGCATTGCTCACCTTTACGGAATTGTCCCTGATTTTTAGCCAGATTGCACGCCCCTATGGTTCCGGGCTTTTGCTCAGTATGCTTACCGTATATTTCTGGACGCTTTTTTTGCAAAAGGACAAGCCACGTTATGACTATGCCCTGGGTTTCGCCCTGAGTGCCGCAGCCTGCCTGTATAACCATCATTTTAGCGGGCTGTTTGCATTTATGGTTGGTGTAGCCGGTTTTTTCATGCTCAGACACACCCATCTTAAATTATATTTAGCAGCCGGATTTGTCGCCGCCCTCCTCTATTTACCCCACCTGCCCATCACTTATGCACAGATGAGCATTGGCGGAGTGGGCGAATGGCTGGGAAAACCAGCCTGGGACTGGCCACTTGAGCACTTCTCCCTGTTATTTAACCATTCCTGGACAGTTGCGGTACTGATACTGCTGACAGGAGCTGCTCAGTGGAAGTTTTACAAACCTTATAAAGGTAGTCACCGGTTCAGAATTATTGCCGTCATTTTCTTCGGAGCTCCGCTGGTAATTGGCTTTTTCTATAGTCTGTTTATCAATCCGGTATTACAACACAGCATATTGCTTTTTTCAGCTCCATTTCTGTTTGCCTTCCTCTTTTCGTGGAGTCATGGGATACCGAAGAAAGTGTTTAACCTCTTATTACCAGTGCTTATTGCAGGGGGTATTTTTCAAGCCATCTTTATCAATAACTACTACAGTGCGCAGCATTTTGGTGAATTCCGGGGAATAGCCGAAAAAGTGAAAGTGTGGAATGAAAAATATGGAGAAGCTAACATTACAAGGGCCATGAACATCAACAATCCCTGGTACCTCAATTTTTATCTCCGGGCAGACAGCACTACTTTCGTACAATCAGATAGCCGTGACAAAGCAGACATACAAAATCTAAGCACCTGGCTAAACAATAGCAACACGCCTTATTTCATGTATGCCTGGCTGAAGCCAACTCCCGCCGAAATCAATGATATGATTCTGGCAAGGTTTCCCTGTATTGAACAAAAAGCTGATTTCAGCGGTATGACTAAAGTCGTACTCTATTCGAAATATGAGGAAAAATGCAGGCAACAACTATCTGACACCTTATTCTTTCAGGAATCCACCTTTCCTGAATATTTAAATGACACTGCAAGTCCGGATTTTTTAGAATACTATCCCGGATTTGAAGGAACACTAACCGGAGGAGACACAGATGAATCTGTGAAATTACGCGTGAGTGCGGTAGTTCATTCTGTTACAACAGATTCCCGTGCTGTATTGACTTTTTCAGTGCATAATCCCCAAAATGAAACTATTTTCTGGACAGCTTCAAAACTCAGCTATTTTGTAAAAGAGGATGAATGGAGCAAAGTGCTGCTTACCATTAATTTACCTGCTGAAACCCTGACTGGGCATATAGTTAAGGTCTATCTTTGGAATCCCGGACGCGAACATATCTTTTTGCGCGCACTTTGTCTGGAAAAACGCTATCCTGAACGCCAACAACAATGACTAAAATGCCAAACATTAAATCCGCCAGCTTTTATACAGTGCTACTTTTCATGTCGCTGACGTTATTTTCGTGCACACGTGAAAAAAAAGAATATTATACCGATGGTACGCTTAAATCGGTGCAGCACTTTAAAGGCAAAACGCCGGAAGGAAGCAGTATCTGGTATTATCAAAATGGCAAAAAAGAGATGGAAATCAACTATAAGAACGGGAAAGAACAGGGTGAAATCAGTCGCTGGTACTTTAATGGTAAAAAAGAATCGATGGAAAACTTCGATAACGGCCTCAAATCAGGGAGGTCACTTAACTGGGATCAGGAGGGCAAGCTGATTGATGAAAAAAATTATGTGAACGACACTTTAGATGGTCCTTATATTAAATATCATCCCAATGGCAATATTATGATTAAAGGCAATTATGCTAAAGGGATGTTTGATGGAAATTGGACCTACTTTAATGAATTCGGCCTGACCATTGGCGAAGGCAATTTTAAGCATGGCGACGGTTTTCAAAAAGCATTTCACCCCGACGGGAGTGTATGGGTAGAAACGCCATATGAAAATAACATGCGCAATGGTATTGAAAAACAATTCAGCAATGCGGGTGTGCTGAAAAAGGAAACACATTTCACAGATGATCGTATAGAAAAAGTGGTAAACCATTAGGACTTCATGACACACGGACACATTTATTTTTGTTGCGTTTGAGCAGCTTGCCCATTTAAAATAAGCTAACGCTCAGGTGAAATTATACATTATTTTATATCAATGATTTACACTTCCAGAGGAAACATTTTGGATTAAAAAAATAAAGTAGGGCTTTAATTTGGAAATCTCGTTTTTTATAGCATAAATTTGTACCACTAATTAGCCACAATACGTTTTTAAATAATCAAATAATTACCTTAACATCTACAAGATGAATTTGGAAAAAATCATGACCGACCTGGAGCAAAAGCACCCGGGAGAAGTTGAGTACTTGCAAGCAGTACGCGAAGTTCTGGAATCCGTAGAGGAAATTTACAACCAGAATCCACAGTTTGAATCGGCAGCCATTGTTGAACGCCTTGTTGAGCCCGACAGAATTTTAACCTTCAGGGTACCCTGGGTTGATGACAGCAATAAGGTTCATGTAAACCTTGGCTACCGTATACAATTTAACAACGCCATTGGTCCTTATAAAGGAGGCTTACGTTTCCACCCAAGTGTAAACCTGAGCATTCTTAAATTCCTGGGCTTTGAGCAGATTTTCAAAAACAGCCTCACTACCCTGCCTATGGGCGGCGGTAAAGGTGGAAGTGATTTCAATGCCAAGGGTAAATCAAATGGTGAAATCATGCGTTTTTGCCAATCTTTCATGCTCGAATTGTGGAAGATTATTGGTCCCGAGACCGACGTACCTGCTGGTGATATCGGCGTAGGTGGACGCGAAATTGGTTACATGTTCGGAATGTACAAGAAACTGGTTGGTGAGCATACCGGCGTTTTAACCGGAAAAGGAAGAAACTGGGGTGGAAGTATTCTCCGTCCTGAAGCTACCGGCTTTGGCGCCGTTTATTTTGTACAGGAGATGCTAAAGGCCATTAATACGGAAGTTGCTGGCAAAACCTTCTGTGTGAGCGGTTTCGGTAACGTTGCCTGGGGCGCTGTATCTAAAATTGCCGAACTGGGTGGTAAAGTACTTACCATTTCAGGACCTGATGGTTATATCCACGATCCTGCCGGAATTACAGGCGAAAAGATTGACTTTATGCTTGAGCTTCGTGCTTCGAACCAGGATATCGTTAAGCCTTATGCCGACAAATTCCCCGGTGCTAAATTTTACCAGGGCAAACGCCCATGGGAAGTTAAGTGCGATGTTGCCATGCCTTGTGCTACCCAGAACGAACTCCACCTGGAAGATGCCAATAACCTCATCAAAAATGGTGTAACCATAGTAGCTGAAGTAGCCAATATGCCTTGTACTCCTGAAGCTATCAATGCATTTTTGGGAAACAAAACTATTTTTGCACCCGGTAAGGCAGTAAATGCCGGTGGTGTTTCCACCTCAGGGCTCGAAATGACCCAGAATACCATGAAGTTGAGCTGGACGGCCGAAGAGGTTGACATGCGTCTGCATCAGATTATGAAAAACATCCACGAACAGTGTGTTACTCATGGTAAACAGAAAGATGGATACATTAACTACGTAAAAGGTGCCAACATTGCCGGTTTCCTTAAGGTTGCCGGTGCTATGCTCGACCAGGGTGTAGTGTAACCGAAATATATCCTTTTATATGCAAAACCCCGCCCTTAAGCGGGGTTTTTGCTTTGTATGAACCAATTCCAGAAGATGGTATAATAACAAAGCCAGCAATCTTATAGAGTACTGCCTTTTTTTTGAAATAATTAGAAAAAAGATGGAAATCAGAGTTACTTCCGGCGAATATTGCCATTAATTTACAAAACAGCCCAATACAATAACAAAAAGTGATAATTATGAAAACCTTTACCACAGTTGAGCAAGCTATAAATTTTGCCATCAACTCAGCCACTGAATGTGCAGAATTTTTTAATCATTTTTCAAATAGGGCACGCAACGGAATCATTCGCAGACAATTTGCGGGATATTCGCGCAATGAATATGCACAAATAGCAAAGCTAAGTGTAGTATTGAGAGAATATCCAGCTTTTATAAGCCAGGCTTTCAGCACCTCATTGTCAGATGAGCGTATTGAAAAAGCTCAATGTCATGGCAGTAGCAACCTTAATTATCTGCAAACCTTAATCATGGCAATGCGCAGGTCTCAACTGGCCAGAACTCTCTTTACTGAACTTGCCAGCCAATCACCAGACCAGGAATCACATGATATTTTTATGAGCCTGGCTCAAAAGGAATCTACTCAACTGAATGGTATAGCCTATGAGTATAACGAATCTTTACTCGTTTTCAGCTAGCATTACTTGCTAAAATCTACCCCCGACCTGCCCTATGGGCAGGTTTTTTTGTGCTTTGTCCTTCCCTTTTAGTGGCTTTGATCCGTTTGTTTTATTAAATTTGCAGTCCATTACAAACTGCCCTGCCCTAAAGCAATTATGCAACTCATTCATCCTTTCGTTTTATTTGGATTGTTGGCCATAGCCATTCCTGTAGCTATACATCTATTCAACTTCCGCAAGTACCGAAAGGTCTATTTCAGCAACGTAAAATTTCTGCAACAGTTGGAAAGGCGTACCAGAAAGCAGTCGAAACTGCTGCACTTACTGGTACTTGCTGCACGCATACTTGCCATAAGCAGTCTGGTCATTGCTTTTGCCCAACCTTACATTCCGGCTCCTTCGGGTGCACATTTACAGGGCGTTCAATCGGTAAGTGTATTTGTCGACAACTCCTTTAGCATGGAGTCACCCGGCTCCAATGGCAGATTACTGGATGAGGCCAAACTATTGGCAGCAGGCATTGCTTCGGCCTATGCCCCCGATGACAGATTTCAATTGCTTACGAATGATTTTGATGGCCGTTTTCAACGCTTCTTTTCCCGGGATGAATTTACTGAGATGCTCAGGGGAATAGAAACATCGGCAGCTTATCGCAACCTGGATCAGATTGTTCTGCGGCAAAACGAATTGCTTCGCGCTCAGTCAACCCACGCAAAATCTGCTTATATTATTTCAGACTTCCAGCAAAGCACTCTCCTGCAACAGCTTCCGGACTCCTCTGCCTATCCGGTTTATCTGGTTCCGGTAGTCGCAAAGAAGGGCGAGAATCTGGCCATTGATTCATTGTGGTTTGAGAACCCTTTGCTTCGCAGAGGACAATCAGCGAACCTGAATATACGCACTCGAAACTGGGGTTCAGCAGATCTTGAAAAAATCCCGCTTAAGCTCTGGATCAATAATACACAACGATCAGTTGCAGCCATTGATATTTCCGCCTCAGGTTCCGCTACCACTACCCTGTCCTTCAGAAGTGACTCTGCGGGAATTTTTAAGGGTCGGGCTGAAATAAGCGACTATCCGATTACCTTCGACGACAACTATTATTTCGCTTTTAAAGTGTCGGAAAGTATTCCCACGCTGGTAATAAACTTCAGTGAGCCCAATGCCTATCTGAATGGGGTATTTTCACTCGACTCAGTGATAACGCTTTCCAACGCATCCATACGGCAGCTCGATTATTCCACCCTGAACAATTATCGGTTAATCGTGCTCAACGACCTGAGCTCGCTTACCACAGGAGCCATCAGCGAGTTTGGCCGATTTGTGGAAAATGGCGGCAGTTTACTCGTATTTCCTGCATTAAATGCCCTGCCCGAAACACTGAATACACTTACCAATGCCTTGAATATTAACGGTTATGGTGAAACCGACTCAGCCCGTACCAACGTCAGGAGCATCAACACCAGGCATCCTGTCTTTTCAGAGGTATTTGATCAGGGCAGCCTGAGCAATGATAATGTGGATTTGCCCGTAATCAACAAACGGTTTATTCTCTCGGATGGCATAGGAACGGAAAGCCTGATTACCCTCGAAAACGGGCATTCGTTGCTCACCATCTCCAATTCCGGTTTAGGGAAAGTGTATCTGAGTGCGGTTGCCCTCTCTGAAAAGGCAGGCAACTGGCCCCGGCACGCCATCTTTGTACCGGCCATGCTCAATATTGCCTTTCAAAGTGAAGAGATGTTGCCACTTATGCATTATACCGGCAATACCGAAGCTGTGAATATTGGAAGTATCCGGCCCAAAAATTCGGAAGTTTTCACGATAACAGGGGAATCAGGAGGTGCTGAATTTATACCCCAACTAAAAATCGTTAATGGCAAGAGCCTGCTGTTTATTAATAATCAGGTAAACAAGGCAGGTTTTTATGATGTTATGGACGACAAAACAAAGGTAGCAACCCTTGCTTTCAATTACCCCCCCGCTGAATCGGACCTCACCATTGCTACTCCCGACAAACTTGAAAATATCATTGGCTCACGCAGTCAATTCCAGATCATGAATCCGGGCAAAAAAGGCATTGCACAAACCATTGCAGATCAAAGCCTTGGTAAACACCTATGGAAATGGTTCATTTTGCTGGCACTGATTTTTCTTGCCATTGAACAACTGTTGTTGCGCCTTTTTAAACGCAACTTTAAAACTGCCCGATCTAACTGAGCTTAAAAAAATATTACGCATTCAAATATGGAAGAAAATACAAATCCCCCACCTGAAGACCAATTGCCTGAAGAGTACCCAGAAGTACTGCCCGAAGGCGGAGAAAGTGAGTTGCATCAAGCCGTTCAGTTATCGGGTATGTTCGAGAACTGGTTTCTTGATTATGCCTCTTACGTAATCCTTGAGCGGGCTGTTCCGGAAATCATGGATGGTTTTAAGCCTGTTCACCGCCGCATCATGCATGCGATGAATGAGTTGGATGATGGCAGATATAACAAAGTAGCCAACATCATAGGACACACCATGAAATATCATCCCCACGGCGATGCTTCCATAGGGGATGCGTTGGTTCAACTCGGTCAAAAAGACCTGCTTATTGACACCCAGGGGAACTGGGGTAACATACATACCGGCGACAGTGCTGCTGCTGCGCGTTATATTGAGGCACGCTTAAGCAAATTCGCACTTGAAGTGGTTTTCAGTCCGAAAATTACACCCTGGAAACTCTCTTATGATGGCCGCAACAAAGAACCGGTAACCCTGCCGGTTAAATTTCCACTCTTGTTGGCACAGGGCGTGGAAGGTATTGCAGTTGGACTGGCGTCAAAAATTCTCCCTCACAATTTTAATGAGTTAATTGATGCCTCCATCAAAATACTTCAGGGCAGGGAAATTGAACTTTACCCTGATTTTCCTACGGGAGGACTGGCCGATGCTTCACGCTACAATGGCGGCTTAAGGGGTGGCAAAGTACGCTTAAGGGCCAAAATTAGCCAGGTAGATAAGAAAACACTGCTTATCAGCGAACTACCTTTCGGCACAACCACCGAAAGCCTGATTGATACCATTGTTTCCGCCAACGAAAAAGGCAAAATCAAGATCAGAAAAATAGATGACAATACCGCCAGGGATGTGGAAATCCTTATCCACCTGATGCCCGGCGTTTCTCCCGACACCACCATTGATGCCCTGTATGCTTTTACGGGATGTGAAGTCTCCATTTCACCCAACAACTGCGTAATCCGCGAAGGAAAACCACATTTTATCAGCGTGGAAGAAATCCTGCGCGATTCCACCCAAAATACGCTCAGACTCCTGGAAGCTGAATTAAATATCAGGCGGCAGGAATTGATGGAGAACCTGCTGTATGCCTCTCTTGAGAAAATTTTTATTGAAAACCGCATCTACCGGCAAATTGAAGAATGTACCACCTGGGAATCCGTAATTGAAACCATTGACAAAGAGCTAGAGCCTTACAAACCTTCTTTTTACCGCAGCATAATCCGGGATGATATCTTACGTTTAACGGAAATCAAAATTAAGCGTATCTCAAAATTCAATACGTTTAAGGCAGATGAAACCATCAGAAACCTTACTGATGAAAAAGCCAGGGTAGAACATTACCTGGCCAACCTTGTAGAATATGCCATTGAATACTTTAAGAATATCAGGCGTAAATACGGTGAAGGCCGTGACCGACGCACCGAATTACGCAACTTCGACACCATTGAGGCCGTTATGGTGGCTGCTACCAATCAGAAGCTCTATGTAAACCGGGCAGAAGGTTTTGCAGGCACCGGGCTGAAAAAGGATGAATTCGTATGTGACTGTTCTGACATTGACGATATTATTGTCTTCAGAGAAGATGGAACCTTTCTGGTAACCCGGGTGGCCGAAAAGGTTTTTGTGGGTGAAAAAGTAATCCACATTGATATATTCCGCAAAAATGATGACCGGACCATTTACAATCTTGTTTATCAGGATGGTAAGGCGGGTAATACCTATTGTAAACGATTTGCCGTATTGGGCATCACCCGCGACAAGGAATATGATCTTACCCGGGGCAAGCCGAATTCGAAGGTACTCTATTTCACCTCCAATCCAAATGGAGAGTCTGAAGTTATTCGTGTTAACCTCAAGCCCCGACCCAAACTAAAAAAAGCAGTCTTCGACTTCGATTTTGGAGAACTGGCTATCAAAGGCCGGAATTCTCAGGGAAACATCCTCACAAAATACGCGGTAAAGAAAATCACACAGGCTGAAGCCGGCTTTTCCACCTTAGGTGCCCTGGATATCTGGTTCGACGATTCGGTAAAAAGATTAAACACCGAAGGTAGGGGCCGATTGCTGGGCGCCTTTTCAGGTGATGATAAAATCCTGGCCCTCATGCAATCGGGAAACTATCGACTGTTCAGTTACGACCTGACCAATCACTTTGATGAAGACCTCCTCATTATTGAAAAGTTCGATGAGCGCAAACCCGTTTCTGCCGTATATTATAACGCGGAAAAGGATTTCTACTATCTTAAGCGCTTCCAGATAGAGCAAACGGATAAAAAAACCTCCTTTATCGGGGAGGAAGAGGGATCGAAACTAATCGTAGTTTCCACTGATTGGATTCCCCGGTTAGAGGTTTCTTTTGATGATGAAGCCAACAATAAAGTGACAGAGGATGAGTTGATAAATATGACTGAGTTTATTGACGTAAAAAGCCATAAGGCAAAAGGTAAAAGGCTTACTACCCTCGTTATAAAGAAAATAAAAATGATTGATCCCCTCCCCTTCACACCTCCCGATGAAGAACAAATTGAAGAGCAACAAAATGAAGAGGACACCTCCGATGCAAGTAATGATGATGCCGCCAATCCTTCGCCGGAGTTGCCATCCAAAAATAAAAAAATCGGACCGGACGGAGAAATCACCCAAATGACCATTGACTTTTAAACTAAACATTGATAAATATTACTATGACTGACACTAAAATTCTTGAGGTAACGCCGGATGTAAAATGGATTGGTGTGCTCGACACCGACATCGTTACCTTTGATGTAGTAATGGAAACCAAATACGGAACTACCTATAATTCGTATTTTATTGATGCCGAAAAAAAAGCCATCATTGAAACCACCAAACTTCAATTTTGGGATACCTATATTCAAAAGATTGAGCAGGTTTGCAATCCGGCAGAAATCGAATACATCATACTCGATCATACCGAGCCGGATCACTCAGGCAACCTCATCAATCTGCTTAAACTGGCACCCGGTGCTACCGTGGTAGGCAGTGGCAATGCGTTGCGCTATTTGTCGGATATGATCGATATTGAGTTCAATCAATTGCAGGTTAAAGACGGAGACACCCTTTCGCTTGGTAACAAGACCCTACAGTTCATTTCAGCCCCAAACCTGCATTGGCCCGATTCCATATATACCTGGCTTGTTGAAGACAAAGTGCTGTTCACCTGCGATTCCTTTGGAGCGCATTATTGCACTGAGGAAATGTTTGATGACCTTGTAGATAATTATGATGACTCATTCAAATATTATTTCGATGTGATTCTGAAACCTTTCAGCAAGTTTATGTTGAAAGCCATCGAAAAAATCAGGCCACTCGATATTCAGGTTATCTGCCCGGGACATGGACCCATATTGCGTTCAACCTGGAAAAGCTGTGTAGATAAGTCAGAAGCCTTTGCGCGTGAAGCCCTGGATTACCCTGAAAAAAACCGGGTATTTATAGGTTATATTTCCGCATACAACAACACAGCTCAAATGGCACAGACCATCGCCATGGGCATACGGAAAGCGGGGGTAAAAGAGGTAAGCGTCGTTGATCTTGAGCACAGCGGTCTGAACATAATTGATGGGGAACTCACCCGTTCTTCGGCCATTATACTGGGCTCTCCCGTAATAAATCAGAATATATTACTACACGTTTATCAGGTATTTGCACTCATTAACCCCATTCGTGATAAAGGTAAGCTTGCAGCAGCTTTTGGCTCTTACGGCTGGAGCGGTGAAGGAGCCAGACAAATAGAAAGCAACCTCGCCAACCTCAAGCTTAACCTTTTTGAGGAAAACCTGTTTATAAAGTTTAAACCTCACCAAAAGGAAATAGATCAGGCCGAATCATTTGGCAGGCGTTTTGGAGAGCGATTAATGTCGCGACAAACAGAATAAGCATAATAAATCTCAATGACATGAAACCAAAACCATTATTCCGGGCAATCCTGATATTTACTTTTGTAGCTCTATTGTCCGGAATTTTTACGGCATGTAGTCCTGAACGCAGACTGGCCCGTCAGTTTGTCTCACTCAAAGAGCCGGTCACGGTGCTGTTAGTTAACCCCGATATCGTTTACAAGAAAAGTTACAAGGTTCCCGATTCATTGGATCTTTCCAGATTGTCGGAACGTGAGGCCGACTCAGCCCTGTTTATTCAGACCCGCCTGCTTCAGTACACCAATGATTCAATATTCATTGATGCTTTTATCCAGGGCATGGTTTCCGCTTTGCACACCGCAGGGGTCAAAATTTTTGCTGCCGACTCAAGTTTACGTTTTATTCAGGCCGAAACGCCTGCTTATATTGTAAATGTAGCTCAATTACAACTTGAAGAATACTACGATTCGCTGGTAACCGCTCCCGACATTTTTAACGATGATCAGGTATATGTTATCTATTATACTGCCGTAAATATGAATAGTTGGTATGAACTTAGCCGGTTGAACAGTGAAAGCAGCGACAGGCAGATACTTTTCAACAGTAAAACCGTGCAAGATTATGTGGACGGTGGTATGCGTTATGTACCCATTTCAGGCGATTATAAATTCATAAGCTCCATCGACAGCCTCTCTTTATCCGATGTATATGAGCTGGCCGGACACGTGGGATTTATGAATGGGAACCAGCTTTTCGATTATATAATGAATGCCTGGATCAGACAACACCTGCCACAGCAGTCAGGGGTAGTGAAAATGTTTTCATTCAACCCCATCTCCGGAGAATTAAAACGTAGCAATACCAGTGGTTTTATACCATTAAACAATTAAGACTTCATCTGTTACCTGAATAAAAAACCGGCAACATCTGTTGTGCGGGTTTTTATTCAGGACACGAAAACATCCGGAATCAACCTTTTCAGTCCCTAACACCATAGTAGCTAAGAGATTAATTCCCAAAAACGTTTAACCTTATTGAAAAAATTTGCCTTCAGATATAAGAATATTAAGACAAAAAAAAGTCATGATTGGCAAATGGATCTACTGAAAGGTAGATCTGTTTATTAAGTGTCTTCAGTTATAATCAATCAATGCAGAACGGTCACGGTATCCGAACGTATATATATAATAGTTGCCATCCTGCCAGCCAGATAGTCTGAAATCCATTTTTAAGATTAAGGGACACGCCTTAACCAAAAAAGGGCTGCTCATAATGAGCAACCCTTTTTTGGTTAGATAACGCAACTAATGTTATCTGCTAATGATCAAACGATTGGAGAATGACTTTCCTTCTTTAATCACCTGAATAAGGTACAAACCTTCACCAAGGTTGCTTACAGGAATATCTCTGATCAGGCCACGATTAATGGTAACCTCGCTATTCATCCTGGCTTTACCAAGCAAATCAAAGATAAGCAGGTCGGCTTTTCCGTTTTCGCCTGAAGGCAGTTGAATATTAACACTGCTGTTGGCCGGGGACGGATAAATCTTTACATTACGCACATATTCTATGTCGTTATTGCCAACAGCTAAAGTTCTGAAGCTCCAGGCAGGACTCCAATCACTGGTATCCCGTTTGCTTACCATGTTGGTCCTCCAGTAATATACCGTAGCACTGTCAATTATGCTCATAGGCACTTTGAAAGATTGGGTACTGATGTTTGATAATTCATGGATGGGATAAGTACGCGGGTTATCAAATTCAGGATTGGTGGCGATCTGCACATTAAAGGCAATAACTCCGGAAACAGAATTCCATTTAAGGATGGGCTGCAATGGGACATTGGTAGCATTGTTGGCTGGTTCAATGTTCTTTACAGCAGAAATGGTCGTAAAACTCCAGATAGGAGAAAACAAGGTGTCGGCTGAATGGTTTGCAGACATTTGCCAATAATAAGTGACGCCGAACAATAACGTATCGGTCGTTCTCTTTGTATCTGTTTTCAAAGCACTATATAAGTCAAAGGAATGAATCGCAGGATCCGTGGCAACATAAAGATTATACTTATTGATTCCCTCAACCCTTCTCCATCTGAATTCAGCATCAGGAACAACATTAATGGCTCCATTAGTAGGATCACGGAGCTCGAAAATATTGGTTACAGTAAATGAATTGACCACACTCCAGGAAGAAGTATCGACAGCATGACGGGCCCGAATTCTGAGATAATAGGTTAACCCGAATTTCAAATTTGAAGTATTTATCTTTTCCAAATTCCCGGGAACTGTTGTAGTCCGCAATTCTGGACTATCAAAAGTAGCTAAAGTATCCAATTGATAATCAAAGCAATCAACACCGGTAACTTTATTCCACTTTATTTCTGCATTGGCATTCGCCTTGGTGGCTCCATTAGCTGGCGTAAGAATAGTGGTCTGGGTTAATACAGTAAATTCACGTATTTCCGACCATTCCGAAGTCCCGGTTTCATCAACAGCCCTAACCCTCCAGAAATAGGAATCACCAAACAACAATAATGACATATCAATTCGGCTCAGTTCAGCATTAAAATTTTCAGGAGCAGTAAATTCCGCATCTGTACTGAGCTGAACTTCATAATACAAACCAGGCATTCCGACTACAGCTGTCCAGTCGAGCGTGACATTAGGCTGCACTCCGGTCTGATTGTTCAACGGTGCAACAAGTTCCGGAGTAAAAATGGTTGGCGCAGCCATAACCATAACAACACCCAGAGTAAGGAGCAAAGAAAAGTATATCTTTTTCATATTTTTTGATTTATTTCTTGAAAATTTGATTATTGGGCTTCTATCATTACTTTGACAGAAGCCCGATAATTCAGTTTATCTTGATACTATGAATTTCCCTGTTTTTACAGCTTTGCCGGCAACTACACGCAGCAGATAAGTGCCATTGGGTAGTTCATTCATCTGTTTGGTAAATACATGCCTGCCTTTGCCGGGCATACCGAGTTCATAGTGTTTTATAAGCTGTCCGGTAAAATTGAATATATCTACTGAAACCTGATCTTCAGCATTCAGTTCAAGCGCAAAGCTCATTTCAGTATTAACCGGATTGGGAAAAATTTCTATGGAAGATTTGTTGCCTACCGGGCCATTCCAGGGCTGTTCGTTGATGCCTACAAACTTACGGTTCTCGAACAAACCATTTCCGTAGCTGGCAATATAAATGGCACCAAAGTTACCCACGCCGGGAATACCGTCTATCGCAGGGCGGTTAACGGTTTGTTGACGAATCATCATTACCGGAAGTGATCCCATACCTTCATTTTCTGCAGTCCAGTTAGGATTATTCGATAATGTTTCGGTAGTATATATTCCAAAATCGGTGCCTATAATCAGGCGACTGGAATTGTTCAGCTCAACCAGACTTGAATAAACAGGCATAGCCGGAAGGTTACCCTGCATAGAGGTAAACACAGGCGTTTGATCAAGGGAATTAGTGGTACGGAAAACATACTCATTGTTTCCATAGTTGCCAAGCGTAACGATCACGGTATTGGAATTGTTTGGGTCAACGGCAATAGAAGTAATATAGCGTCCTTCAAATTCCTTGATTACCGTGTATGACACTATACAGCCTGAGCTTCTGACATCTGCTCTGATGGAATCGTAAGCAAGGGCAAGATTTGAAATACGCAGAAGCTGCCCCTGCTGAGTTCCTACAAACAGATTGTTGGCATCGGAGGAATAGGCCATACAGGTGGGCACACCGGAAAGCTCGGCTATTTTATCCCAGGAGGGTATTTTCGCAAAATTAAGGACATCACGCGACATATACACCGCGTTAGTAGTACCTATAAACATAATGGAAGAAATCTTATCCTGAATCCATACCGAATCACCTTCCTGTAAAGGCTGTGTCAGTTTATACCTGAAGGGATATTTATTGTTGTTACTGTATGCCGTTACCTCCGTTCCTGCCTGTAAGTTTTCTGTAGCCTTAACGGAAACACTATCGCGTGAATAAATGTTGTTAAAGCTTTCCCACAACCTGAAAGGCAGGTTAAATACGTTGGCATTAAGATTTGTAACTTCTGTACCATACAAAAAATCATTGGCTACTGAAACCCCAAGGTCGGGTGAGCGCCACAATTCACCACCGGTGGTGGAATAAAGCATGGTTAGGGGCTGAATCAGGGAAATTTCGACTGTACCGCCGGTAAAAATGCTACGCGCCTGTCCATCTACCATCGGAATAATATTCACGCCCGCTTCAGCAGAATTGCCTGAGCCATCGATATAAACTATACCATTACCCTGCGCTCCACCCAACAGATGGCCCTTATCATCAGAGGCAACACTATAAAACATAGAAGTCTTATAGTTTTTATTCAAGGATTTAACATTAAATGCAAGGTAGTTATCCGTATAACTAATGCCCTTATCAGAAGCCATATAAAGCGCCAGTGGGTTTGAAGGAACAACACTGAGATTATGGAAATATACACCACCCTCTCCAAAAGATCGTTGTACCCAGTTATAGAAACCATCTTCCTGCATTTTCAAGCCGGTCCATACATTTACTCCGCCCAGCAAAACCCTGTCGGGGTTTGCCGGATCAACGGTTAAGGCCACGGCATATTCCCCACGGAAACTGGTGCCACCGGCATTACCAAAGACATTGAAGATATTGCTTCCGCCAGGGCCTATCATTCTCCAGGTCACCCCTTTGTCTTTTGAAACAAATACACCCCGCATCTGATTTTCTTTAAATGCAGTTTGTGTACCATCAGCGACAAGCACTGCATAAAGTACAGAAGGGTCGGAGGGCGCAAAGGCTACTTCAATACGCTTTATTCCGGTATTGGGAAGGCTATCGTTACCGGTTCCTGTTGATCTCAGTTTAAAACCATCGGCAGCACCATTTACAGAAACATACAGTTGATAATCAACTACTGCTGCAATGGCACCATCAGTAGAAATCTTTGCTTCGGTACCCAGACCAGTGAGTTCCACGCCATCGGCTTTAGCCATAGTCCAGGTTTGACCACCATCGGAAGAATATTTTAGCCCATTATTGGTAGCTGCTATCACTTTGTTATCGCCTGCAGCTACTTTATTAACAAAAGCCCACTCTGCAACGGGATTGTTAAAGGTTCCCGGATTGGTCGAGTTGAGTCTGGAAAAGTTGTTTCCATCGGTTGATTTAAAAATACCCTGCCCAATAAAACCATCGAATTTGTTGTAACGTCCGGTAGAAAAGTTCTCACCCGTACCAACATAAATATCTCCATTTGGTGCCTGCGACATCGTACTGACATTCAATACCAGTCCACCTGTCGGAATTTGCGTCCAGGTTAATCCCTCTGTTGTTGATTTCCATACTCCACCAGCCACACTACCTGCAAAAATGGTTTTCCCTGTCTGGTCCCTGTTATCAATAATTAAGGAGCGGGTACGACCACCGAAATTATCAGGGCCTACCTCCGACCAATTGAGTCCAATGGCTGAGGCCCCCCTAAGGTTATCCGATTGCTCCCGGGCTTTTAACACATCAGCCGGATTAAGATTACCGCTAACCTGATTATTGCGCATCTGCGACAGATATTGTTGATCTGTCAAAGTGGGATTCATTACACCGGTGGGTGCCAATTGAGCAAAAACAGCCGTTTGAAGCACCACAGCCATGAACATAATGATACCAATTCCCAGCTTAAATTCATGAAAGCCAACGAGTAAATTTCTACTTTTCATATTCGTTTAGTTTATGGATATTCTGTTTTCTAACAACACAAAATAGGGGCACAAGTTACGCCTTTTTTGAAGACCAACAAGATAATACCCCTGCTTTACTCTAGCAAATTTACATTAAAATCCGACTTAAGGGATTCCTCGCAGCTAAAATTTGACAGAATTAAAGGGTCACGTTTGAACAGGCAAATGTAGAGGAATTTAACATTAATTCACAACATATTTGACAAGGAATTGATTTTTTTGTCACTTTTATCTATAAGTATCGAAAAGAGAGCATCTTTTAAGCTGATTAGCTACTCTTTTTGGCGAATTATAAAAAAAACGAATCTGATATTTCGGATTAAGTAGGATTTTTACTGAAAATTCTATACGTTTGCCTGCCTGTTTCGTACAGGCATTCATTTACTTTCACCCTTTAATTAATCTTTAAAACCATGAAACTATTTCCCGGAATTATCGCAGTTCCTTTGTTTCTCGCATCCTTAAGCCTGCAGGCACAGGATACTGTTGCCAGGCCTGAAGGCTATATCTTTACGGTTGAAAATCAGCTAAAGACTACCCCCGTAAAAAACCAGTATCGTTCAGGAACCTGTTGGAGTTTTGCCACAGTCTCTTTTGTTGAAACAGAATTGCTGCGGATGGGCAAACCTGAAATGGATTTGTCCGAAATGTTCTACGTACGTAACGCCTATCAAAAAAAATCCGAACGATACGTACGCATGCATGGCTCATCAAATTTCGGACCCGGCGGACAGGCCCACGATGTGATGAATATTATAGCAACCCATGGTCTGGTTCCCGAAAACGATTACCCCGGACTGCTTAAAGGTGAAACTCAGCATGTTCACGGTGAGCTGGATGCCGGCCTTCAGGGCTATCTTGATGCAGTGGTTAGAGTAAAATCTGGAAAGCTTTCGCAAGTGTGGCCCGAAGCTGTATCTGCCCTGCTGGATACTTATTTAGGGAAATTGCCCGAAAAGCTAAGTGTTAAAGGCAATCCGACACCTCTTGAATATGCAAAAAGTGAAGGATTCAATCCCGATGATTATGTAGAAATCACTTCATACACCCATCATCCTTTTTACACTGCTTTTGCGCTGGAAATTCCCGACAACTGGTCAAATGATACCTATTATAATGTACCTATGGATGATTTATACCGAATCATGCTGTTTGCACTCGATAAGGGCTATTCATTTTGTTGGGATGGAGATGTAAGCGAAAGAGGATTCTCGCACGGTAAAGGCGTGGCTATTGTCCCTGAGAAAAATATTGAGAGCCTGGAAGGGACTGAACGCTCCCGCTGGGAAAAACTTTCGGATAAGGATAAACAGGCAGAACTGTATTCCTTTGACAAGCCCGGATATGAGAAAATAATTACGCCTGAAATGAGGCAACAGGCTTTTGACAACCATCAGGCAACCGACGACCACCTGATGCACATTACCGGCCTGGTAACGGATCAGAATGGCACCAACTACTTTATAACCAAAAATTCATGGGCCGATAATAGCAACGACAAAGGTGGATACCTCAACATGTCTGAAGCCTATGTTAAGTTAAATACCCTTGCCATTTTGGTACATAAAAATGCTGTACCTGCTGACATTCGTAAAAAAGCAGGATTCTAACCTTGAGCTATACCAGTTAAAAGCTTTCAGCCGCCGGCTCACTAATGAACCGGCGGCTGTTTATTTTTTGGAACTTAAATAAAAGTAAGTAATGATTTCAACACAGGAATAAAGCCTGCGGCTGCAACAGTGTTTGCTTAACTACCAAACCCCAATTTACAATCTTATGGAGTAAAATAAAAACAGTTTATGCCTGATTTTTTTCGTAACGGGGGTGATAGATAAAAAGCAAAGATCCATCCTTTACCGTTTGTATAAACTCATCGGTAACTTCAGGCGGAATGGCCGGGCAGCCAAAACTGCGTCCCAGACGGCCATACTTGCGGATAAACCCATCCGTAGCATAATCGGCTCCATGCACCACAATGGCTCTGTCCCAGGCTTTATCATTTATATTTTTTTCAAGTCCCCGCAACCGCATCGAATTCCCATGCTTCCCAACATACACCTGATCTGTAAGATAGAATCCAAGGCTGCTTTGATATGATTCGGGAACATTGGAAAACTGTCTGGCCTCATTATCACCTGAATTACGTCCATGGGCCACATAAGTATTGAGCAATAATTCTCCGGTCTGCAGGTTTATGGTCCACAATCTTTTGACTGTGCTGGGCAAAGAGAAATCAATCAGGGTAACCACATGAGTTTTTGTGTAAGGTAAAAAATCAGCCAGATGTTTTCGAAAACTATTGATGAGTGCAGGACTAATAATGCCTGAAAACGAAAGCAACTGAATAACTTCTGCCTGAGGCAAACCACCTTTTAATAAGCTGCCAGATTTTTCCCGGGCAGGAAGTTGCTGAGCAAAGACCAGTACCGCAGTTAATATAATGATTTTGAGACTTTTAAATGAAAGAAAGGTGGATCTTTCGGATATTCGACCATTTACCATGGCGCAAAAATCAGCATAAAATCATTAACTTTGATAAAATTTATGGTTTTTTTTCGGAGGATGTTCATAAAATGCCAACGACACCATCCTCAAACTCTACTTATTGACACATAACAATAGATCCTATTAAATATTCCATTTAACCGGCTTATTCTTAAGAGATTGCTCAATGGCAGCATCCCTGTCGTAGATGTCCGTACGGTAATTGATCTCACCTCCGGTGGTACTCCAGGCTGTTAAATAATAAATATATATCCCGATCTTTTTCCTAAGCACCACAGTGCTCTCTTTACCGGCATTCATGGCCTTTCTGATTTTATCTGCATCCCATTCCGGTTTGTCGGAAAGCAATAAGGTAGCCAGATCCAGTGGTTTTTCCACGCGTATACATCCCGAACTAAAGGTACGCTGATCTCTTGCGAAGAGAGACCGGGAAGGCGTATCATGCAAATAGATATTGTATTTATTGGGAAACATAAACTTAACCTTACCCAATGAATTGTGTACTCCCGGTTTTTGTTTTATCGAATAATTCATACCCTTCTTCTTCCAGTTAACCGTGGAAGGATCAACAATTTTACCTTTTGAATCATAAACAAGCATTTGCTTATCTTCCAGATAGGAGATATTTTGAATAACGGCAGGAATCACATCTTTTTGCTGAATGGTAGGGGGCACATGCCAGGAGGGACTCAGCACCAGATAGGTAACCTGAGAGTGAAATACAGGGGTTTTGCGGGCATCTTTGCCAACAATAGTGCGCATAGAGAGCAGGGTATCGTTGCCCTCAATAACATTCAGGTTAAATGCAGCAATATTTACCATTATATATATGGGCTCCAGAGAATCGGGCATCCAGCGCAGCCTTTCCATATTTACATACAATTGCTCAATTTTCTTTTTGACAGGCATATTTAATGCTTGCAGCGTATTATTCCCGATTGCTCCATCTGTGTTGAATCCGAATTCATGTTGTAATTTTTTGACAGCAACAACTGTTTTTTCATCGTAAAAAAATGATTCAAATATGGTATCAGGTTGATAAAGCCCAAGAAAAGCCAGCTTACTTTTTATCAGCGCCATGGCATCGGAGGAATCTCCGGGCTTAATGGAGCGACTCAATTCTACATTTACGGTAAAATCTTCCCCAAGTTTATCCTTCAGCCTTCTGGCTTCGGCCACCATGGCTTCATATCCCGGGTGGGGAGAGTAAAATCGTCTGAAACCTTCTGCTATGGAATGTCCCTGCAGTATTACCCTTAATTGTTTATCAAAAGAGAGCTTGTTTTTGTCACGCGGAATACCCCAAATCGTATCCAGTTTGTCTGAATCGGTTTTACCATAATACAGATGTGAAGCCAGTGCGAAAAATGCATCGGTAAGCAATATATCCAGACGGGTTACATAGTCGGCTTCAAAAAAAAGCTGCTTATTCATCTCAGCCTCAGCCCTCACCGCTTTTAACTCCCGAAAATGATAATCATCAGGATTGAGCCCGTGAAATTCAGCTTCAGCTATAAAATCAATCATCTCATCAATCTTCGCCACCGAATCATAATGTCTCATCCACAATGGGAAAAATTCATTCTCTGTATATACTTTAGGAAGAAATTCTGTAGAATAAAGTTCGATGTCCCTGATGCGAAAATGATTGCCCGAACCCCTTATTTCAAATACGTTACGAATCATTTCTGCCGAATACACCTGAGTATAGTTATAAGCCTGGTCTTTAACCGTTTGGATACTGTCGCGAATCTGACTGTCCCGGTCAGCCGGCACATCAGTTGTTTTAGAATTACATGAAAAAAGAATTAGCGCAATAAAGACAAAAGATAAATAACGCATACGATAAAATTTATACAAAAATAGAGGGTTTTGTGGATAAATGAGATGTATTGATTGCTTAATTACTAAAACCATACCGAAATGCATTTTGGCTTACCGTTTGTTTAATTGTTTTAAACTTAAAAATTTACCTCCATGTACCAGACCACACGAATGAAGGTTTTTGAAAAACAGGTTGCCAATAAATTCAATCTGTACAACAGCCTTTTCCTCAATCTTCCTTATCAAAAAGGCGATGCAGTAGGGATACTGTTACCCCTGCTTTACCTTAAATGTAAAAGCGGACTGGAAGATGGTAAAGATCCGGATGAGATACTGGATGATTTCTTTACCAACATTGCCCTGCTTCACACTGAAGATGAGCGCATTGACTTTATGTTCAACGTTATTCAATTTGTAGAGCGGCAGGTGGTATTGTTTGACAGCGTAGAAGATGCTGCTTTTACAAAACTTAAGGAACAGGCCAGTTATTTTTCAGTGAAGGACTTCTTCCAGAAACTGGAAAGCCGTAAAAACTGGAGAAGTATCATTGAAAAATTGTCCGATTTTAGCGCGCGTATTGTTTTTACTGCCCATCCAACCCAATTTTATCCTCCGGCTGCACTTGACATCATCAGCCGGTTGCGCACCCTGATTAACAACAATCAGATTGATGATATAGAAATCACCCTCCAGCAACTGGGCCTCACCAGCCTGCTGAATGCGGAAAAGCCTACCCCTTTTGATGAAGCCCGCAACATCATCTATTTTATGCGGAATGTATATTACCGGGCTGCCGGCGATTTATATACATACATTAAAGAAAGTGTGCGTTTAAAACGCTTTGAAAACCCCGGCATCATCAGGCTTGGTTTCTGGCCCGGAGGTGACAGAGATGGAAACCCCAATGTAACGGCAGAAATAACCAATGCAGTGGCCGATGATCTTCGCATGACACTGATGAAATGCTATTACAATGATTTGAAGGACCTGGATCAAAAAATCACCTTTAAAAAAGTGGTTGCAACCCTGAATCAGTTAAAGGAAAAGGTTTACACTTCAATGTTCGATGCTAAGGCAGTTATTGATTACAATGAAATTATTCAACCCTTACTCAGCATTCGGAAAATCGTCGAAGAAGAGTATCATTCCCTTTATCTGAAAGAGGTGGATAGCCTAATTGACAAAGTAAAAGTTTTCAGGACCCACTTTGCGACCCTCGACATACGGCAGGATCACAGCATTCACCAGCAAGTAACGATAGAAATCCTGAAAAAAGCCGGACTAATCAAAGAGCAACTCAACGAGCTTGATGATTCAGAATTGGTGAAAATTTTACTGGAAGCTGATATTGACGCTACAACAATGCAATTTGATGATGAAGTTGTTCAGGACACGATCATGAATATAGGGCAGCTTAAATCCATTCAGCAGAAAAACGGTGAACAGGGCTGCAACCGATACATCATCAGCAATGCTACCGATATTTTCAGTATGCTGAATGTTTATGCATTCTTTAGATGGAGCGGCTGGCAAGGGCCGCTTACTTTTGACATTATCCCCTTGTTTGAAACCATGGAAGGGATGGAAAATGCAGCCAAAACCATGCAATCGCTTTTTGACATACCCACTTACAGAGATCATCTTAAAAGGCGAAACGACAAACAAACCATTATGCTCGGGTTTTCTGATGGCACCAAGGATGGCGGTTATCTGAAAGCAAACTGGGAAATATTCAGAAGCAAAGAAATACTCACCGGAGTATGCAGGAGAAATGGTATAAAAGCCATATTTTTCGATGGCCGGGGCGGCCCACCCGCCCGCGGAGGAGGCAAAACTTATCGGTTTTACGCTGCGCAGACCCGTGAAATAGCCAACAATGAAATTCAACTTACCATACAAGGGCAAACCATAAGCAGTAAATACGGCACCCGTGAACAATTCATGCATCAGAGTGAACAGTTGCTCACCGCAGGACTTTCCAACTACTTTTCGCCCGATGACAATATAATTGATACTACTTCACGCGACCTGCTCGATGAACTGGCACGCATCAGTTATGAAAAATATACGGCCCTGAAGGAACATGATATGTTTTTGCCCTATCTGGAAAACAAGAGCACCCTCCGTTACTATTCAAAAACCAACATCACCAGCCGTCCTGGTAAGCGCGGGTCAAAATCCAAACTCGAATTTGAAGATCTGCGTGCCATTTCTTTTGTCGGATCATGGAGTCAGCTTAAGCAAAATGTTCCCGGCTATTTTGGTACCGGAACGGCATTAAAAGCGCTTATTGAACAGGGAAAGCTTGAGGCATTGAAAGAACTGTTTAATAATGTCGGGTTTTTCCGTACCCTCGCACTCAACAGTATGATGTCACTGCTCAAATGCAATTTCGACCTGACCCGTTACATTCAAAAAGATGAGGCATACCGGGAATTCTGGAATATTTTATATGACGAATACCTGTTGTCAAAAGAAACCCTGCTGGCCATTACAGGTTATGCTCAACTGATGGAAGAGGAACCCATTTCAAGGGAAAGCATCAAAATCAGAGAGAAGATTGTACTGCCTTTGCTCGTGATTCAGCAGTATGCGTTACAAAAAGTTACCCAACATGATCAGCATCAGGAGGTTTATGACAAACTGGTAACACGCTCCTTGTATGGCAACATCAACGCAAGTCGGAATTCTGCCTGAACAACATTAATCTGGATATTTATTATAACTCGTGATTGCTTTAAGCTCTTTGCGGACTTTCGACCGCAGTTTATAATCATCAGAAGGATAACCCAGACTAATTAAGAGTCCGATGCTTTTGCCGGAGGGTATATTCAATAAATCTTTAATGCGCTTTTCATTAAACCATCCAATCATGCAGGTTCCAAGTCCAAGCTCAGTGGCTCTAAGGCAAAAATGAGTGGCTGTTATACCTATATCTATCAAGGGCCATTCCTTCTTCTTCACCTGCATGGCGAGACGCGTAATCAATTTCGGCTTCTCCTGCACAATAACTACCAACACAGGCGCCTGAAGAGTAAACTTATTGATGAGCTGAATTTCGGTAAAGGTAGCTTTAGCCACTTCAGTGCGCAATGGTTCTTCATTTACAACTATAAAAGACCACGGCTGTGAATTGCTTGCTGATGGCGCCATTCGGGCAGCTTCAAGGCATTGCATTATTTTTTCGAACTCAACCACACGGTTATCATAGCGGCGCACACTTTGGCGTGCAAGTATCAATTCATCAAAATTCATAGCCATTTCACAATTATAAAGACAAAGGTAGAAGATAGTTTCACAACGGGACAATCTTAACCTGAAATAGAGCAACAATTAATCTAAATATGTGTTATCTTGCAGCCTTAAAGCTACAAAATGAAACCTTCTTTTATTGCAATTCTGCTTGCATTGGTTTTCGCAACAGGTTGTCATGCCAATAACGACAGTGCCATTAACAATGGACTGAATTCACAACAGATTATTAAACTTATTGATAAAGGGAAACACGTTAGCATTTCAGGGAAAATCATTACGGATGATCTGGATTTCACTGCAGTTAAAGGTATCAGTCCATTCAGTTCTTCCCAATCAACAATTTATGTAGATGTTCCCGTAACCTTCATTAATTGTATTTTTATGGGGAAGGTAATGGCCAACAGGCAGCAGGATAAGGTTCGGATAAATACCCATTTCACTAAATCTTTAACCTTTGAAGCTTGCGACTTCAGGGCGGATGCTGACTTTGAAGGCATCACGGTAGATGGTCCGGTTAATTTTACCGGTGCTATTTTCAGGGAAAAGGCCCTCTTTAACAATGTTGTTTTCAATGGTCAGCATATCTTTTTTACTGCCTTTAGTTGTGAGAAGCTCTTTAGCATGCAGGAATCCCGTATTTTGGGTACCATTGACTTTTTCAAAGCCGTAACTAAGGGAAAATTCTCATTTCAGAGTACCGTTTTTAACGGAAATGCCCGCTTTAGCGATATGGAATGCGGCGGAAAATGTGATTTCTCCCTTGCCGACTTCCGCAGCGATGCCTTATTTACCTACACCAACTTTGGCTCGAATTTTGAAATGGCCAATGCCAGGGTTTGGGGAAAACTTGACCTGATCAGCGTGCTTTTCACTCAGGATGTTATCCTGACCAATGCTTTTTTTTACAACACCGTGAATTTTACAAAATCAGAAGCCAAAGGGGAGGTTGATTTAAGCGGAAGTTATTTTCTGACCGGTCCACCCGTTTTTGAAGATTTTGTTGTTCAATCCGCAAATCTTAAAACAAACGGAACAAAAATCATGGTCCTCAAAGAATTTAAGCCTTGAAATTGAACAAAGAAAGAATTTTATCCAATAGCTAACACTTCACAAATGAAAAAATCCATTTTCCACCGAATGCGGGCCAGACTTTTCCTCCCTGTTTTTGCGCTTATTTTCGCTTCCATCACTTTTACAAGTTGTACCAAAGAAGAAGTGGGGCAATTTCTAACTGATATTCTTGTACAGGCAATGGCAAGCTGGAATATTGATGATGAGCAGCTTGACGAAATCCCTCAGGACCTCGACATCAATGATGCAACCGGGAATCTGCCTTCAAAAATTGACCTTACCAAACGTTTCCCTCCCATCGGGGATCAGGGTGAATATGGCACCTGCGTGGTCTGGGCTGTGGGTTACAACCTGAAAACCGCGTTAAATGGTATTGACAACCAATGGACAGTAAGTCAACTTTCACAGCCACAGAACCAAACCAGTCCCAAAGACTTGTTCTGGGCAATTCCTTCATCTCAAAAAGGAAGTAATTGCAATGGCACACAGTTTGAAGCGGCCATGGATCAACTTATTGCGCGCGGAGGAGCTTCACTTGCAACGGCGCCATACTCCGGCCTTGGCAATTGCAGCCAGACACCCCCGGCTGACTGGGACCAGGACGCAGCAGGCAACAAACTGGTGAATTATCGCAAAATTGCTGACCTGAGTAATGCCTCTTCCATGACAGTTGATAATTTCAAAGCATACCTGGCCGAAGGAAGACCGGTAGCCATTGGTGTAAAACTTGGCGATAGGTTTATGCGATGGAACAGTGAGGTAGTGATTGATTATGACACCTACAACAACCCCGGAATGCAGCACGCCTATCATGCCCTGGTAATGGCCGGCTACGATGATGCAAAAGGGGCTTTTAAAATAATGAACACCTGGGGAAACTCCTGGGGAAATTCAGGAACCATTTGGGTGGATTACGATTTCTTCCTCAATAGTTTTTGCGTTGCAGCCTTCGTTGCACAAAACAAAGCAGATTATAACTTTAATGGCAACCAGATTGGAGAAGGTGATATTATTGACGGGCTTGATGTCCTTGCCTGGAACCTGATTGATGAAGACAATCCAGAATCTGCTGATCCGCTTGCACGTCAGATAACCTACAATGTCTATAATTCTGGCACTGAAACAGTGTTTGCTTCCTCAAAGTGGAGCATTTTGTATATGTATTATAATGCATACAATGCGAATGATTACGATATCCTCATTCATGATTATTACACAGATGAATTCAGTACCGTGCAAGGTGACAATGAGTATTGGGCCGACGGACTGGGTATCTCGGGCAGCTGGTGGAACTACACTGATGTACCTTCCGGAAAAAGTGTAGCTGCCGCCCTTTACAATGAACCGGAAGCCGACTTCCTGTTCATCTATACCATGCCTGCCAACCTTAACGGGAAGTACTACCTTGTATTGGCGGCTGACGGATTCAATGATCTGGCGGAAGCCAACGAAGACAATAACTTCTTTTTTTATAGCAAAGCGGATGGAAAACCGTTTGACTTTGTAAATGGAGAGATTCAGGATGGCAGGATGACCAAAAGATCAGCACCTGCCGGCAAGCCAAAACTGTTTCAGAACACCGAAACCCAGACTGTTGTGAACCGGAATAATGTCAATGCCTATTCCCCCCAGGAAATCATGAAGCTGATAGATCGTGAACGGAAAAACGGCAAACTGGAGCAAAAAGCCCTGAAGTATAAATTTGAGCGCAATGTGAGAGAGCAACTGAAGCGGAAAGCAAGTAAATAATGGGAGTATTATAAAATAAATCTAATGATAATTCGTTCGTTATGCGGCAGCAAAAGAAGTAATTAATTTACAAACAGACAACTGAGCTTTAAGAATTAACCATGCACAAATTTCACAATACTTTCCGACTGAAAATAACAAGTGGAGTCCAGAAACCATCTTAAAAACGGGGCGATACCGAAAGGCCTTAAGAGTAGGAAATTAAAACTCAGCAAGATGAAATACTTCAGTTTAATTTTTTTCAGTTTAATCATTTTATCTGCCACCACAGCGAAAGGCCAGCAGGAGGATCAACAATTAAAGATATTGTATTGGAATCACTATGCGGCTGCCAAAGATGGCGTGGCCATAACTCTTGATGAAATACTAAAGAATCCAATAATTACGTGCTCAACAGATGATTTCCGGGTAAAGTCTTTTGTTATTACTGCTGTAAAAGGAGATTCTATCTTGGAAAGAACCAATGAGGGTGGGCAATTAAGCGATGCGAGTATTGAAGGGTTAAAATCCTTAAGACCAGGTTGCAAATTGTGGATTGAGAAATTAACAATAGAAACCAGAGACGGAAGAATCTTAAGTCCATTGCCAACCGTAAGATTTGACTTGAAATAGTAATTCAACTACACATTTACGTTTAAATGGTTACCGCTGAGTGTAAAACTCTTAAAAAGCCCGGATTCGGGCTTTTCTTAGAAATAAAAAATTAACATTGGCTTTGAAGTATAAATTTGAGCGCAACTTCAAAGAGCAGATAAAAAGGGAAGCCAGTGTAATAGGCATGAAGGAAGGATTTTTGTTAAACATATTTGTATTTAATACGTTAAGCCTTTAAGAAGATAATGGCAATACGACGATGAAAACGATAAATCTATCGGATTGCCAATTTTAATAACTTAATAAACAATAATCAAACATGGCATCAATTGTTGACATTGAGGGCATTGGCCCGGCATTTCAGGAAAAATTGGCAAAAGCAAACATCAGCACCGTTGAAGGACTGCTTAAAGAAGGCGCTTCAAAAAAGGGCCGTGTAGGCATTGCAGAGAAATCAGGTATTGAAGAAGGAAAAATCCTTGATTGGGTAAACATGGCCGATCTTTTTCGCATAAAGGGTATTGCCAGCCAGTTTGCCGAATTGCTTAAAGCAGCAGGCGTGGACACAGTGAAAGAACTGCGCACCAGAAATGCAGCCAACCTCCAGGCCAAATTAGAAGAGGTAAATGCTGAAAAAAAATTAACCCGGGTCGTACCCTCCCTCGATAAAGTGACAGACTTTATTGAACAGGCAGGTAAGCTGGAGCCGGTGGTAACCCACTAATTCTTTCAAAATTCTTAAAAAGCCCGGCTTCGGGCTTTTTTTAGAAATAAAGAATTAACATTGTTCAGTACATTAACAATGTTAATTATCTTTGCAGTCTTAAAAACCAGAACCTATGTCAAAGAACAAAGAAATTCAGGAACAGCGTATGCGGCAGTATTTCATAGATGCAACGCGCGAAATCCTGAAAGGAGAAGGATTAAAAGCAGTGAATGTGCGGGCTGTATCTGAACGGGCGGGCTACTCTTTTGCTACCTTGTACAATTACTTTAAAGATTTAAACGAGTTGATTTTCATTTGCGTGCAAGGCTTTATGACAGAGTGTGAAGCCATGATTGATGGCGAATATTCCGGCCTGGAGCCAGGGATTGCCCGCATTAAAAAGCGTATGGAGATCTTTATCCGCTACTTTACCCAATATCCTGATATTTTTGAACTTTTTTATATTGAGCGCATGAATGATATCGGCGCCAGACAGCCCACTTCCAACATGATTTATCTTTTTACCGATAAAATAATTGAAGAAGATGTTGGTAATCTAATTAAAAATCAAACTATTAGCAAATCACAGGCTGAAAACTTAAGCCTCACCCTAAAAAATAGCATCATTGGCATGTTGCTATTTTACAATAACCGGCTGCAGCCAACCGACTACAATGATTTTCTAAAAATTGCAGACCAGCAAATTGACATTTGTCTTGGAATTTAAGCTAAAACCATGATTTTTTGACGATGAAAACAAGAAGAGAGTTGAAAATGGAATACAAGAACATGAAATTCCCCATGGGCGTATTCCGCATTGTTAATAATACCAATGGCAGGATATATATTGGCAGCAGCAACGATTTGTCGGCAGCCTGGAATTCACATAAGTTTCAGTTAAATGCCGGGCTTCACCCCTGCGCTGAACTGCAGGCCGACTGGAACCGCCTGGGAGCCGATAAATTCACTTATGAAATAGTGGATGAAATTAAACCAGACGAAAAGGAGATAAAGGACTATATTGCTGACATAAAGGCACTGGAAGAGATGTTATTAGAAGAACTGCAGCCTTTCGAAGAAAAAGGCTACAACAAAAGAAAATAAAACTGCCACAAAAACAACAAAACTCCGAAGAATACAATTGAATCTTTCTTTGTGAATCTTTGCGCCACTTCGATTGGTTCGGCAAGAGTTCACCAACCAAGGCTCAGTGCATCGCTTAGTGCCTTTGTGGCAAATAGAATAAAGCTTCGCAAACAATCAAAAGAAAATAAAACTGCCACAAAAACAGAAAAACTCCCTTAAATCACAACAAACACTTTGTGAATCTTAGAGTCTTAGTGTCTTCGTGGCAATTGGCAAATGGCAGAATTTTATTTCAGGTAACCTGTTTTCTTCAGGCTTTGCTCAATTTTCGACCAGGTACGCTCAATATCATTGTCCAGACCAACACTATAACGAACCAGTCCTGCACTCAGACCCATTTTACGTTGAACATCTTCCGGCACTTCACTTGAAGTGCTCTTTCCTGAATTGCTGAACAAGGTTTTGAAGTAACCTAAGCTAACTGCAAGATAACCAACGTCATTCAATTCCATATCTTCCATTAATTCGCTGGCCTTTTCGGCGGTATCCATGTCAATGGCAATCATACCGCCAAAACCAAATTGCGGATTCATTATTTTTTTGAACAATTCATGACCGGGGTGATTGGCCAAACCCGGATAAATGGTACGCAATCCGGCAGCCGTAAATTTTTCGGCCAGGAAAGTAGCATTATAACTGTGCTGTTTCATGCGGATGTGCAAGGTATGCAGGTTTTTGAGGATAGAGGAGGAACGGAAAGGATCAAGTACCGGACCGAGCAACATAGCCGTACCGTCGTTCACATCAATCATACTGTTGATAAAGTCATTGCTGGCACAGATGGCCCCGGCAACACAGTCGTTCTTTCCATTAACAAACTTGGTGAGGCTATAGACCACTATATGTGCACCCAGGCGGGCCGGGCTAACAATCATGGGCGTGAAGGTATTGTCAACCACCAGTTTAATGTTGTTTTTGTTGGCCATTGCTGCCAAAGCCGGAATATCAGAAATCTGCAGAAGCGGATTAGTCATGGCTTCAGTGTAAATCATTCTGGTGTTGGGCCTGATGGCGGCTTCTACAGCCTTCAAATCTGTGATATCAACAAACGAAACCTCTACATTGAATTTTTTCAGATAATTGGACAAAAACGCGAAGGTGCCACCGTAAGTGGTGACGCTTGAAACGATATGATCACCACAAGAAATTAGGTGAAGAATGGTGGAAGTGATGGCAGCCATACCGCTACCAGTTACCCACGCGGATTCGGTGCCTTCCATGGCAGCCAGGGCATCAGCCAGATACTTATTGCTCGGGTTCCAGTGGCGCGAGTACAAAAAGCAGCCTTCAGCTTCACCATGAAAGGTATCAACCATGGTCTTGGCTTCCATAAAGGTAAATGTTGCGGAATCACATACAGAAGGATTCACATCGCCATGCTCGCCAAACTGGCGAAGGTCTTGAATTTGATTTGCGGGATCGAATTTCATTTTTTACTGAATTTTATGATGAATAATTAAACGATTTCAAGGCTTGATGCATGGGTTCAAAAATATCAATAATGATTCAATTATTACCTAAAAATGATATTATTATATAGAAAAGACAATAATATTTTAATATTGATACTTTTATCTTCATTTTTGCACATTATTATCATTTAAACATCAAAAATTATGGATTACAACTTTCATCTTGATAGTCTGGACAAAAAAATCATCAATTTTTTAAATATGGATGCGCGCATGCCTTTTGTCGAAATCGCCCGGCGCTGTAAGGTTTCAGGTGCAGCTATTCATCAACGGGTGGGCAAAATGGAAGAAGCCGGAGTAATAGCCGGATCGTCACTTAGGCTCAATCCGAAAGGCATGGGTTATCTTACCTGTGCCTTTATCGGCATTCAGGTAAACCTCACGGCTACTTCTACCCATGATGAAGTATTTAACAAGATTAAGAAAATACCCGAAATTGTGGAATGCCATCACATTTCCGGCAAATACAGTTTGCTGCTAAAACTATACACCCG
>JAVEQP010000105.1:0-1911 GCA_034007585.1 Lentimicrobium sp.
TTAGGGAATTCCGGGTTATTATTTGTTGATAGGCAAACAACCACCATATAGCGATGATAATTAATACCAATGGCCTATGAATCAAATATGTATCCGACATGAGGATAAATACCCACACGAACGGCGTTCACCCATTGTGCCTGAGCATGTTAAACTCCTTCTTCAAAATAAAAAAATCGATATTTCGGTCCAGACTTCTGACAAGCGCATTTTTACCGATGCTGAATATGAAGCTGCCGGAGCCAAAGTGGTAAAAGACACTTCAGCCTGTAATGTTATTATGGGAGTGAAAGAAATTCCCATGCACCATTTTAAACCTGAGAAAACCTATGTGTTCTTTTCACACACCATAAAAGGGCAGCCTTACAACATGCCAATGCTCAGGCGGTTGATGGAGCTAAAGTGTAATCTCATTGATTATGAACAAATTGTGAATGACCGTGATCAGCGGACGGTTTTCTTTGGCCATTATGCCGGTTTGGCGGGCATGATTGATAGTTTGTGGTCGCTTGGTATGCGCCTGAAGGAGAAGGGAATAGAAAATCCTTTCAGCAAACTGAAGCAGGCGGTGCATTATCATTCTCTGGAAGAAGCTGCTGAGGCGATTTCGGAAGTGGGCCATGATATTGCTGAAAATGGTTTACCTGCTGAAATTCATCCGCTCACCATTGGCATCACGGGTTCCGGACATGTGTCGGCAGGAGTTCAGGAAATACTAAACCTTCTTCCCGTAAAAGAGATTACACCTGAGAACCTTCATTGCCTCGACAAGCGGAGGTATCTGGCCAACAACCTCATTTATAAGGTAGTATTTCACAAGCGACACCTTGCCGTTCACCGGGATGGTTCGCCTTTTACCGACGAAGATTATAAGGCACACCCGGAAAACTACACCGGAATTTTCGAAAATCACCTGCCAAAGCTTACCATGCTCATCAATGGGATTTATTGGGATGCGCGTTTCCCGCGACTGGTCACCAAAAAATATCTGCGTGAAGCCTTTGCAGCCAGTACACCCAAACTTCAGATAATTGGTGACATTTCCTGCGATGTGAATGGCAGCATAGAAATCACCCACAAAGGCACCGATATTGATGATCCGGTTTTTGTGTACAATCCCAAGACGGATAGTCCAACCATGGGTTTTGAGGGAGAAGGGATTTTGGTAATGGCGGTAGATATATTGCCCACCGAATTGCCGCGCGATGCTTCCCGCGAATTTTCAGAGGCCTTGTTCACCTTAATAAAACCCCTGGCAAACTGTGACTTCTCCAGGTCTTTCGCCGAACTCAACCTGCCCCGCCCGCTGAAGAAAGCAATGATCTTGCATCATGGGAAGCTTACGCATGATTATAAGTATATGGAGGAGTTTTTGATGTGATGATGTGGGGATGTGTGGATGTGCGGATTTGTTGATGTGCTGATGTGCTGATGTGCTGATTTGCTGATGTGCTGATGTGCTGATGTGCTGATGTGCGGATGTGTGGATGTGCGGGTTTGTTGATTTTTTGATGTGCTGATGTGCTGATGTGCTGATGTGTGGATTTGTTGATTTGTTGATGTGCTGATGTGTGGATGTGCGGATGTGCGGATGTGCGGATTTGTTGATTTGTAGATTTGTTGATTTGTTGAGTGATCAGTGATCTGTAATCGGTAATCAGTTATTGGGGAGATTGTCCTAACAGGTTTTCTTCTAACCTGTTAGGTCTTTGGGGTAGGTAATAATTTGTTGATTTGTAGATTTGTTGAGCAAGTTGACCTATTAGGTTTTCTTCTAACCTGATAGGTCTTTGGGGTAGGTAATAATTTGTTGATTTGTAGATTTGTTGAGCAAGTTGACCTATTAGGTTTTCTTCTAACCTGATAGGTCTTTGGGGTAGGTAATAATTTGTTGATTTGTTGATTTGTTGA
>JAVEQP010000105.1:2011-12231 GCA_034007585.1 Lentimicrobium sp.
GATTTGTTGAGCAAGTTGACCTATTAGGTTTTCTTCTAACCTGATAGGTCTTTGGGGTAGGTAATAATTTGTTGATTTGTTGATTTGTTGATTTGTTGAGTGATCAGTGATCTGTAATCGGTAATCAGTTATTGGGGAGATTGTCCTAACAGGTTTTCTTCTAACCTGATAGGTCTTTTGGGGTAGGTAATAATTTGTTGATTTGTAGATTTGTAGATTTGTTGATTTGTTAATTTGTAGATTTGTTGATTTGTTGATTTGTTGATTTGTTGAGGTGTTGGGGTGTTGTTAACGGTGATCAGTGATGGGTGCTTTGGTCTTTGGTCTTTGGTCTTTGGTCTTTGGTGCTTGGTCTTTAGTCTTTAGTCTTTGGTCTTTAGTCTTTGGATTCTGGGTTCTAGTGTTGATCAAAAAAAATAATTAGCGTTTACCCCGTTTTTTCGGGGTAATTCGCGGTTAAAAAACAATTCGCGGTTAAAAAACAATTCGCGGTTAAAAAAATAATTCGCGGTTGAAATCCGAAATTAAAAATATTATGAAACGAATTTTAATTCTTGGCGCAGGTATGGTGGCCCATCCAATTGTAAACCATCTGTTAACCAAAAACCACTTTGTTACAGTGGCCAATCCCGATGTAGAACGGGCAGAGCAATTGATTCAAGGTTTCACCAATGGAAGGGCAGTATATTGGACTATTGATGATCAGGAAGGTCTCGAAAACATGGTGGCTGATCATGACATAACCGTCAGCTTGTTGCCTTTCTCTCTCCATGTTGAGGTGGCAAAGGTGTGTATTGAGAAACTCAAACCGATGGTTACTACCTCATACATTAGTCCTGAGATGCAGGCGCTGGATGCACAGGCTAAAGCGGCAGGAATCATCATTTTGAATGAGATGGGTCTTGATCCCGGCATTGATCACATGTCGGCCATGCGTATTATTGATAAGATTCATGAGCAGGGCGGGAAAATTGAAGAGTTTTATTCTTTCTGTGGTGCACTGCCAGCTCCGGAAGCTGCAGATAATCCGTTTAAATACAAATTTTCATGGAGCCCCAAAGGGGTAATTATGGCCGGCAACAATGATGCACGGTATCTCCGGCAGGGAAAACTGTTGGAAATACCCACCGCTGACCTGTTTAAAAATCCAATAATAATTGACTTTGATAATATTGGTAAACTGGAAGTATATCCCAACCGCGATTCGGTCTCTTACATTGATATTTATGGCATTCCGGAAGCCAAAACCATGATGCGTGGAACATTCCGCTATGAAGGCTGGTGCGAAAGTATGGATTTGATGAAAAGATTGGGGCTAATTACCAGTCAAACCATTGACATGAAAGGCATGACCTATGCTTACTTACTGGCTCATACGACCGGTATCAATAATACACCCGGACTTCGGGCTCAGATTGCTGAAAAATTCGACATTACCCCCGATTCTAAAGGATTGGATGCCCTGGCCTGGCTGGGATTTTTCAGCGATGAACCCATTGGCAGGGGAGTGGATACTCCTTTTGAAGTAAGCAGCGATCTGATGATCAGCAAGATGGGATTGGGACATACCGAAAGGGATATGGTTATCATGCAGCATACTTTTCTGGTTGTCCATGCTGATGGTCAGTGTGAAGTCGTCCGTTCGCGTATGATGGATTTCGGTAGTCCGGCAACCGATACCTCGATTGCCAGAACCGTTGCCCTGCCTGCAGCACTGGCGGTTGAAATGATTTTATCCGGTAACATCCGCAAAACGGGGGTATTCCGTCCCGTTATTCCCGCTATTTATAATCCCGTGCTTGATGAGCTGGAAAAGCTGAATATCTGTATGACAGAGGAATTTGGTCTGCCTGAATCCGAAAATATCGGGTAAATTTGGTTTTTCTGATTTTTAAGGCACATTGTTATTCTTTGATGGCAATGTGTACCTTTGCACCACTATAATATTGTAAAGAGTAGCGGATATGGCACTTACATCGTTTGGGAAATGGATTGGAGGCGGTTTAGGCTGGGCTTTGGGTGGCCCCATTGGTGGAATTCTTGGTTTTATTTTCGGCTCAATGTTCGACAGTATGCAGAGCGGAGAATTAGAGCAAAAAGGGTTTACCCCGACTCAACAGGGTGATTTTAAAGTTAGCCTGGTGGTTATGATTGCGGCCATCATGAAAGCCGACGGTCATATCCTCAAATCGGAACTCAGCTTTGTAAAACAGTTTCTGCGCGTGCAGTTTGGAGAATCTGAGGCTGAAAGGCTGCTCTTGCTGCTTAGGGAGATACTTCGACAGGACCTTGATGTGGATGAGATCTGTGAGCAGATTCAGGAAAATATGGAATATCCTTCGAGGCTTCAACTGGTGCATTTCCTTTTTGGAATTGCAACAGCCGATGGCATTTCCCATGAAGCAGAAGCTGCCGTACTCAAACGTATGTGCCTGCATATGGGTATCAGGCCCAATGATTTTGATTCCATACAGGCCATGTTCATCAAAAATACCGGCAGTGATTATCGCGTGCTTGAAATTGATCCCGCTGCCACTGATGATGATGTGAAAAAAGCCTATCGCAAAATGGCCCTTAAATATCATCCCGATAAGGTATCCCACCTGGGCGAAGATGTACAGAAGGCCGCCAAGGAAAAATTTCAACAGCTTAATCAGGCCTATAATACCATTAAGAAGCTGCGGGGGATGCCTTAGCTTTTTTTAATCTTTGATGGTTTTTAATTTCATCAGGTGAATGGTCACGCCAATGCCTACTGTTAGTAAAACCATCCAGACATACCATTTGTGCGGCGCAAACCAGGCCGAAGTGGCTAAGGTTATCCATAAAACGGAAAGCGCAACCATGCGGTGGCGCGGGTCAATGCCTTTCTTTTCCCGGTAATTCCTCAAATACCGGCCAAATACTTTATTTTTATTCAGGCGGGCATTCAGCCTGGGCGATGAGCGCACAAAACACCATGAGGTTATTAGCAGGAAAGGGGTGGTTGGCAGCAAGGGTACAACTACACCAATGGCACCAATTATCAAAGATATACTCCCTGCGGTAATGAGCAGCCAGCGTTTTACATTGAACTTAGATTTTATAGCTGCAGGCTTTTCCACCAACTTCAATACGGGTTGCGCCGGTTTGTCCTGAGGTTCTGTTTTCTTTCGTAAGGATCTGGCAGTTTTATTCATATTATTTTAGAAAGCAGGCTTATTGTTCAATTGCTCTCCTTAAGAAACGGTTTAAAGGGGACAATGTTTGGAAGATGGCTGATACCTTATTACTAAGATCCGGCGAAAGCAAAGACTCATCGCTGAGGTGATGGCTGCCAATATAACTGCGGTACATCAGTAAATTAATGTGAGGAAAATCCTTTGGAAAATCCCGCGGAGGCCGCTTCAGTGCATCTTCTGCGGACAGTGCGCCAAATGTTTTTTTAAAGCCGGCATCGTTAACTATAGTCAGCATTTCATCAGCATTAAAATAAATTTCCTGTCTGATCTTCTTGAGCATCACCGGATCGGGCTGGTACATTCCCCCACCGGCAAAAGAGGCTCCCGGCTCAAGATGTATATAATATCCGGGCAACATACTTTTTCTGCCGCCCTGGGCGATATATGCGCCAAAATGATTTTTGTAGGGAAGTTTGTTAGGCGAAAATCTTACATCCCGGTAAATTCTGAATATACACTCTTTAGGTACCGGTACTCCTATGGAGGTATCAAAGGTGGTAATTCCGGCAATTACCCGGGTCAGAAACAGTTCAAAGCTTACCCTGGCCTGATCATAGCTTGCTTTATTGGCCTGAAACCATTCCCGGTTATTGTTTTGTTGAAGCGCTTTCAGATAGTCTATAACGAAATTCATGAAAAAATAGAGATTTGTGAGAAATATTTAACCAGCCTGACCATTCATTTGAGTTAAAGTTTTATATTTAACGATTGAAAAATCCGGTTTAATTTTACAACATCATTATCTTATAAAAGTTGCGGATGAAAAGAAATTTATTGAGTTGTTGTCTGCTGTTTTTTATTCCGATGTGGCTTATGGCCGGAGGGGATAACCGTCCCACCGGTGCGCGTTCTGCCGCCATGGGTCATGCTTCGGTAGCACTTGGCGATCTGTGGTCTGCCTTCAACAATCAGGCGGGGCTGGCCCGCGTGGAAAACTTTTCGGCGGGGGCCTATTATGAAACCCGCTATATGCTTAAAGAGCTTGGCTATAAAGCCGGAGCCGTGGTTTATCCCGGCAAAATGGGTATTCTTGCTCTAAGCTTCAATCATTTTGGCTATACAGCCTATAATGAAAGTAAAATCGGCCTTGCTTATGCCAAAGGTTTTGGAAAGTATCTCTCTTTCGGGCTTCAGCTTGATTATCAGATGGCTCGCCTGGCCGAAAGCTATGGCAACCGCAACTTTATCACCTTCGAAGCGGGGATGCAAGCCAATATTACCAAAGATCTGGTGCTGGGCGCGCATATTTATAATCCCATCAGTGCAAAGCTCTCTGAATATAATGATGAGCGGGCACCGGTTATTTTCCGCCTGGGGGCAGCCTATCAACTTACCCCTGATATATTGATAACTTCCGAGGTCGAAAAAGATGTTAACCTTAAGGCCAATATCCGCGCCGGTATCGAATACCGGCTTATACCGCTTATTCATTTAAGGGCAGGTATTTCCACCAATCCAGGCACCAATTCATTTGGAGTGGGCATTTTTACCGGTGATTTTGTTATCGATGTGAGTGCTTCCTATCACCATATACTTGGATTTTCGCCACAGGCTTCACTATTATATAAATTCTGATCAATGAGAACAAAGAAGCCCTGGTTCATGCTTGTATTTTTCCTTGCGAGTCTGCCCTTTGCCCTCGCTCAGGTTGATCCTGAAGTGAACCAGGCCGGCAAAATCCCACAACTCGAAGATAAAATTGAGCAGCTCTCCGCTCAAACCGATGCTGAGCTTGATTATTCGGAGCTGGTGGATGAGCTGCTTCAGTATATACAGCATCCGATTAACCTGAATAAAGCCTCTGAACGTGAACTCAGGCAGTTGCAACTGAATGATCTTCAGATGTACAATCTGAGTAACTATATACAGCAATATGGCGAGCTTACCAGTATTTATGAACTCAACCTTGTAGAAGGCTTTGACAGCACACTTGTTTCCGCAATTTCTCCATTCATTACCTTTCAACTGGAGCCGCCTGGGGCAAAAATAACGGTCAAAAACCTTATCAGCCGGGGCCGTCACCAGGTGTTGACGCGATACCAGCGCATTGTTGAACCGCAGTTGGGTTACTCCTTTGCTTCAGATTCATTGTTACAGGTAAAACCCAATGCCCGTTACCTCGGCAGTCCCGATAAATTGTATGTACGTTATGGTTATAATTTCTATAACCGGGTACGCTTTGGTGTTACCATGGAAAAGGATGCCGGTGAAACACTCTGGCCGGCCAACGATACCCTTAAAAAAGGTTTCGATTTTTACAGTGCCCATTTCTACTACCGGGGAAATAAGTTCGTAAAACACCTGGCTTTGGGTGATTATCATCTGGCTTTTGGACAGGGATTGACCATGTATAGCAGCCTTGCCTTTGGAAAATCGGCCGAAGCCATCACTAACCGGCGCATAGTGCAACCCGTTAAACCCAATACCGGGGCCAATGAAAACCTGTTTATGCGGGGAGCGGCAACGACCCTCTCTCCACTGAAACAAGTGGATGTTACCTTATTTTATTCTGATAAAAAAGTAGATGCCAGCGTAAAGGGCAACGATAGTCTGAGTGCCGAGGAAGTTTACATCAGTTCCTTGCAGGAGTCAGGCTATCACCGTACTCCGGGTGAACTGGCCTCAAAAAACAGCATCCAGCAAACGGTGTATGGCGCCAATGTGCAATCGCGGGTTAAAATGTTCAGGATAGGAGCCACGGCTATGCATACTGCCTTTGACACAGAGATAAAACCGGCCGGCTCACTTTATCAGACGTTTAATTTTCAGGGAAAGGCATTGGATAATTACGGATTGGATGTGGTGGCTATACTTCGGAAATTTACCTTCTTCAGTGAAGCTGCCTTTAGCAGCAATGGAGGTAAGGCACTGCTTGCAGGAGCAACCGCTACGCCCGATCCCCATCTGGCCATTTCGGTAGTATATCGCAATTATGGCCGCGATTACCAGAGCTTTTTTAGCAATGCATTTGCAGAAGGCAGTTCAAATGCCAACGAAAAGGGATTGTATCTCGGTATGTTTACCCAATTACATCGCAAGCTCAGCTTATCAGCTTATGCAGATTATTTTAGATTTGACTGGCTGCGCTTCCGGGTAGATGCACCATCAACCGGAGTAGAATACCTGGGGCAGCTCAATTATAATCCGTCGCGCTATACCCTCATTCAATTGCGGTATCGTTATAAGCAGAAACAACTGAATCCTTCGGATAATCTGGCTTATACCGATTATCCCGAGCCCGAAACCCGGCAAAACCTGCGTCTGCACTTCAGCATAAAAACCCAGGCCAATATTACGCTGAAAAGTCGCATTGAAACCTTGTGGTGGTCCATGCCAGGCTTTGATACCCGCCGCGGATTCCTCATTTATCAGGATATAATCTGGAGCCCTGAAAATAAACCCTGGCTGCTGAACATGCGTTATGCCCTGTTTGACACCGATACCTATAACGAGCGTATGTATGCCTATGAGAGTGATGTATTATATGCATTTTCAATTCCTTCCTATTATTACAAGGGCAACCGCTTCTACCTTATGGCACGCCTGGACCTGGGTCGAAATGTAGATGTATGGCTCAGGTATGCCGTTACTCACTATACCAATCAGCAAACCATTGGTTCAGGCCTTGACCTTATTGAAGGAAATCGCAAGTCAGAAGTTAAAGTGCAATTGCGGTTGAAATTCTAAAGATGCATTTATTGTTGTTGTCAATCAGTTAATTATTTGTATAGCTGAAATTTTTGGTTATTTTTGCTTCCCGAAACGCACATTACACAAGAATACACTAATAATTTAACTTTTAAACTATGTTCAAAAAACATCCGAAAGGACTACTGTCGGCAGCGTTGACCAATATGGGCGAACGCTTCGGCTTCTACATCATGATGGCTATTCTCACGTTGTTTATCTCGTCAAAGTTTGGCTTGTCTGAAATAACAACAGGGTACATCTACTCAGTATTTTATGCTTCAATTTACGTTCTTGCATTAATTGGAGGTCTAATCGCTGACAAGACTCAGAATTACAAACGCACCATTATGTGGGGGCTTGTACTTATGGCGGTTGGTTATTTTATCATTGCTTTCCCAACACCTACACCAGTGCCACATTTCGCACTTTATCTTACACTTACCTGTTTCGGACTTTTGGTGATTGCCTTTGGAAACGGCCTTTTCAAGGGTAACCTGCAGGCCTTGGTTGGGCAGATGTATGATAAGAAAGAATATAAAGAGCGGATACGCCAGGAATATGGTGTGGATAAGAAAGGACAGGTCCTTGATATGAGAGATACCGGGTTCCAGTTGTTCTATATGTTCATTAACATTGGCGGTTTCTTTGCTCCTTTTATTGCTATTGCTGTTAGAAACTGGTGGCTAAAATTCAATGGATTCGATTACAATGCACAACTTCCGGAACTGGCTCATCAATACTTAGGGAACGCTTCTGCAATGAGTGTTGAACAAATGAATAATCTTGAGATTTATTCTTCACAGGTAATGCTGGACGGTTCCGCGGTAACAGATTTAACGCAATTCAGTAATGAGTATCTGAATGTTTTCAACCGGGGCTTTCAATATGCCTTTTTTGCCACCATTATTGCCCTGGGTATTTCATTGGTAATTTATTTAGTGAATCAAAGTAAATTCCCTGATCCTGGAACATCCGATGTTAAACTTAAAAAAGGAGAGAAAGTAACCCGCGAAGAGATAACCATGGCTGCATCAGAAATCAGACAGCGTATTTATGCGCTGTTCGCTGTGTTTGGCGTAGTAATTTTCTTCTGGTTTTCCTTCCATCAAAATGGCTACTCCTTAACCTATTTTGCAAGAGATTACATAAACCTTGACGTAATAGATATAAACCTGGGATTCACTTCAATCAAGGGTGCAGAGATATTTCAGTCCATAAACCCATTTTTTGTGGTTTTATTAACTCCAATTATTATGTGGATTTTCGGTGCACTTAAAAAGAGGGATATTGAACCTTCTACGCCTAAGAAGATTGGAATCGGTATGGGTATTGCCGCATTGGCTTATATTTTCTTTCTTCTTGTTTCAATCGCTCTTCCCGATAAATCTGCATTGGCTACCATGTCATCCGATCAACTTGCCATGATGAAACTCACTCCCTGGGTTATGGTAGGTATGTACTTTATTCTAACCGTTGCCGAGCTGTTTATTTCGCCTTTAGGATTGTCATTTGTGTCGAAAGTTGCACCTCCGCACCTTCAGGGTATAATGCAGGGAGCATGGCTTGCTGCTACTGCTGTAGGTAACAGTTTGCTCTTCATTGGTGGCATACTCTATACCTTTGTTCCACTCTGGGCCTGCTGGCTGGTATTTGCGGTTGCATGTAGCCTCTCCATGATTGTGATGCTCTCCATGCTAAAATGGTTGGAGCGCGTTGCCAGATAAGTTTTTAATAATCTTTCTAAAAAAGGCTGCCCGGGTAAAATGGCAGCCTTTTTCATCATTAAAACAGCCTGTAGCAGTTATGGAAAGATTTTCGGGGAAGCGATACAATTCCTACAATGAATATTTTAAACGGACCTTTGGGAGCCGGGTTCAGAAGGTTTCCATTGATGCGGGATTTACCTGCCCCAACCGCGATGGAACTGTGGGCTATGGTGGTTGTACCTATTGCAACAACAAAGCATTCAATCCTTCCTATTGTGAACCCTCGAAACCGGTTACACAACAAATCAATGAAGGTATAGCCTTTCACAAGGTTCGCTATCGCCGGGCGATGAAATACCTGGCCTATTTTCAGACTTATTCCAATACTTATGCACCGCTTCAAAAGCTCAGGCCCATTTATGATGAAGCGTTAAACCACCCTGAAATTATCGGGTTGGTAATCGGCACCCGCCCCGATTGCATGGATGAGGAAAAGCTGCACTATTTCAGTGAATTGTCAAAGAAACATTACGTGATTATTGAATATGGCCTGGAAACTACCAATGAACGCAGCCTTATTGAACTAAACCGGGGCCATACTTATGCCCTTACGGAGGAGATGATTCGTAAAACAGCAGACTACGGCATTAAAACGGGCGCACATTTAATTTTTGGGCTGCCCGGTGAAACCCGTGATGAAATGCTGCAAAGGGTTACAGTAATTTCTGTGCTGCCGCTCACCACCATAAAATTTCACCAGTTGCAAATTATAAAGGATACTGTCATGGCCCGCGAATACCGGGAAAATCCAGTGAAATTCAATCTATTCACCCTCGAAGAATACATTCAATTTATTGTAAAGTTTATCGAACGCTTAAATTCTGACATCGTTATTGAGCGTTTTTCCGGCGAAGTGCCACCCCGTTTTCTGGCCACTACCGCCTGGGGTAAGTTGCGTGCCGATCAGGTAGCCAACCTAATTGAAGAAGAATTGGTAAAGCAGGATACCTGGCAGGGGAAGTTGTTTTTGAGTGATGAGAGGTTAGAGGTTAGAAGTTAGAGGTTAGACACTCGTCTTAGCCTCCCCTTGTCTCCCCGTTTCTTTGGTCTTTGGTCTTTGGTCTTTGGTCTTTGGTTATTGGTTATTGGTTTTGGGTTTTGAGTTCCGGGTTCTGGGTTTTGGTTCCCCTTGTCCCCCCGTCGCCCCGTCTCCTTGTCCTCAAGTCTCCCTATCTCCCCTTCTCCCATTCACCCCTTCTCCCCGTCTCCCATTCACCCCTTCTCCCCGTCTCCCCGTTTCTTTGGTCTTTAGTCTTTGGTATTTGGTCTTTGGTCTTTGGTCTTTCTCGTTATCGCTTCGCTCTCCCGAGACAAGTGGTCTTTGGTCGCTCCGTCGCCAAGTCTCCCCATCCCCCTATCGCTCTATCGCTCTATCGCCCCATCGCCTTGTCTCCCCGTCTCCCCGTTTCTTTGGTCTTTAGTCTTTGGTCTTTCTCGTTATCGCTTCGCTCTCCCGAGACAAGTGGCTTTTGGTCTTTGGCTATTGGTCTTTAGCTTTTAGTCTTTGGCTATTGGTCTTTGGGTTCTGGGTTCTGGGTTCTGG
>JAVEQP010000106.1:0-12068 GCA_034007585.1 Lentimicrobium sp.
GCCGGTGATGGGGGTGCACAGGCCGTGGCGCGCCTGGTGTTGGAGTTGAATACCATGGGCGCCGCCTGGGATTATGTGGTGAGCGATCCTACCTCTTCATCAGCTTATAAAACTGAGCGATATGCATATATCTGGAAGAAAGGTAAGGTAAAGCTGATGGGAAAGCCCTGGCTTGAAAAGAAGTTTCAACTGGAGATTGATCGTGAACCATATTTTGCCACTTTCACCTGCGGAGGAAAAAGTCTCACCGTGGTGAATTTTCATGCCATAACAAAATCAAAACAGCCTGAAACAGAGGTAAAGTACTTTAAATTTTTGCCGGAGGAATATCCCGGTTTAAAATTTCTTTTCGTGGGCGATTTCAACCTGCCTCAATCACATACGGTGTTTAATCCTTTGAAAAAGATGGGTTATCAGCCTGCCTTAACCAATCAAAAAACCTCGCTGCGTCAGCGCTGCCTTGATGATGGCTGCCTGGCTTCGGAATACGATAATATTTTCTATAAAGCTGAGCATTTGCAGCTTATCGAAAAAGGGATTATCCACTTTTATGAAAAGGTGGAGACGTTTGAGAAAGCCAGGCTGATATCGGATCATGTGCCGGTGTTTATCAGGTTTGTGATAAACTAACAATTTCCACCATTCAGAACGGACGATCCTCCTCCTGAGTTTCCTCCGCCTCATCTGGTTCGGTCAAGCAAATATTTTGATCGGGATTGTTTGTGATCCGGTTAAAAAATGCTTCCGGGTCTTTGCCAAAGTGGATAAATATAAAGGAGCAATAATCAAAAAGCAGTTCCAGACCTGTGGCTATTACATAGGTTACGTTCAGATCTGTTTCAATTTTGATCCCATTTTCAAGTTCGATAACATAACCCCAGTAGAGGTTGTTATCTCCTTCACGGACGATATTCAGTATAGATGTTGCATTTTTCAACAAATGATTGGAAGGTATCAATTCATAAGTTTCAAAGTCCTGAACATAGAACCCGGAAATTTCCTTGATATCAATATTATTCATGATTACATCCTGAATGTCTTCCGAGCCAAATCCAAATGCGTTGGAATTAGCATAATAACGTATATCAAGAATGGTTTTGGTCATTTCAGTTGTCGTAATTAAGATTGGTCTAAGATAGAGAATTTGTAGTTATCGGTCTGGGTAAGTCATAAACCGACAACAATAATGAAAGAAACTATACCCATTGAGGTATAATTATAGTCGCTTAAGCTTAATTTATACCCACCCCGGTATATTATTCGTGGCTATCACATATTTATACCCTTTCAGCCATCTGGCAAATAGAAAACCGTCAAAAACAGCATACATAAAAAAGCCTGCAATCTCTAAAGACCACAGGCTTTAAACCCAACCAAACAATAATTTTATCTTATAAAAGCACGGATGGCCTTGTTTACCTCTTCAGGCTTTTCAAATTGCACAAAATGGCCTGCTTTGGGTACCATCACAAGCTTGCTGTTGGGAAGTTTATCCTTTCCAACTTGGGCTACTTTGCTTGTTTTCCCCGGATTAAGGAAACGATTGGGGATAAGGTTATCTTTTTCGCCAAAAATAATCAGGGCAGGTTGTTTTATTTGAGTCAGCAGATCCAGCACCGGCTCATCCACCATTCCGTTTACAGATTGAACGATGGCATAGACATAGTGGTCAAAGTCTTCGGCATCGCGCATTATGATGCGGTCGGTAATCATAAATTCGGCGTCTTTAGGCATATTGTAAAAGTTCACCGCCAGATTGGTCTGAATGTCTTCGGGCGTAGTGTTTTTCACGCCTTCAAACGTCATTGCATTTCGGAACCATTGTTTTTGGCCTTCGGTGAATTTCTCAAAGCCTGCGGGAGCCACCAAAATCAGGTTTTTCACCAGTCCGGGATAATTCAAAGCTGCGACCATAGCAATCTGACCGCCCATGGAGTGACCGCCCAGGGTAATCTCTTTGAGGTTTAGCGCATCGGCAAACTGTTTCATTACCTCGGCATAATAACTCATCATCCCGCTATGCGGCTGTTTTGACGACTTCCCGTAGCCGGGTAAATCAACAGCGATAACCCGATAGGATGACTTTAAACCTTCGATATTTTTTTTCCAGGCTGGCAGATAGCTGCCCAATCCATGGATAAGAACGATAACCTGTTCACCTTTTCCTTCATCCACATAGGCAATCTCCGTATCGGAACCGATCTTGATTTTATGCACCTGGTAAGGGTATTGTAATTCTTCCATTTGCTCAATTGGTTTTAGATTACTAAAAGGTGAAAGAAATCCATCGTATTTCTGCGCGGCTGCGATGGCCGGAATCAACACCAGGAAAGAGGCAATCAGCAGTATATTTTGTTTGAATATTTTCATGGTTATAGAATTTCAGAGTTGAGGAGAAAAGAAGAAATGATCAGAACAACAGCCATTTATAAACTATAAATGCGGTGAACGGATTATAGGGTCTGGTTCCTGACGGGAAATTCCCATTGATGGGTGAACCATAGGAATCGTCGCTGCTTTCATAAAAATCACCCAGCCACATATAAGCTCCGTGAAGTTCAACGCTCATGTAGGTGCCCAGATTGTATATAACCGCCGCATTGGCTTCGGTGCCTATATGGTATCCGCCAAGCAGGGGTTTTGCATTGCTAAAGGCCAGTGCCGAACCGGCTTTGGCAATCAGGCGATACGGAATAATCGCTTTTGAAGCCACCAGCGTACCCCCGGCAAGCCCGTAACCTATATTCGATATATCAGCTACGGCAGGGGTGTAGCGGTTAACCACATTGGCATGGGGGAAGAGGATGTATGCTCCGCTGCTCACAAAAATAGCACCCGGTGAGCCCCATGAATTTCCGGTGATAACACCTGAATATTTGTTGTCGGCCAAACCATCTTTATCTCCTGTGGTATAAATGAGGTCAAGTTTTATCTGATCATCTACGGTTTGACCGTAACGGTAAGCCGCTTTCAGGTTGGCTCCAAAGCCGGCGATATCATCGGATTTGGCCCACACATTGTCTTTTTTAATATCGGTTGAACCCAGGTTGTAATTAAAAAAGCCGGTAAGTTGCAGCCTGTCCAGCATAAAGTCCTGGTTTCTGCTGAAGAAACCGCCCATCCAAAAGATATCGGCGTGGTATGGATTGTTTCCGTATTTAAACTGGAAGGTACCATTATACTGAGCCATCAGGCTGTTGAGCCCCTGACCCAGTATGGAGACACCACCCTTTCCTTCGCTTCTGTCGCGCACGTAGTTAGCGGATAAGCCTACTTTCCACAATTTAGTAACCTGCTTTTCGTACATGGCTTCAAACATATTCACATCGTCATCCAGTTGAATATCGTTTTCGTAGAACTTATAAAAACCGGCTTTCCATCGTGAAAAATCTTTGTCACGGCGAATAGAAATACCCACGGCATCGGTTCCCCAGTAACCCAGACGGTAACCGGTGGCCATCATTTTATCGGCCAGGGTGCGGTAGGGGTTGTAAGGTGAGTCAAACATGCGCATAAGTCCCATGTTTATGGCATATCCTTTCCAGGGAAGCAGTTCCAGTTCAATATTTTGAGTTTGGATGTTTACCTGATCCGCTGAGATAGCACCACCAATATTTCCACCTGTTCCATAGGCTGCATCGCCCCAGGTCCAGTCTATTTCGAAGGAAGCCCTTAGAATAGCTTTTCCATTAAAGAGGTTGGGTTGATAAATGAAAAAGGGTATAATGCGCTGCTCCACATAATAGGTACGGTTGGTATCGGAGGTTGAACTGGTATTCCGCCCAAAGAGCCGGCCTACCACCTGGCCTTTCAAAAATTCACTGGTGGGATAAAAATTGGATGTTACCCCCTGATTGATGTAAAAAGCCAGAAATTGAAACTCTTTGTTTGCTTTGCGCGGAACGGCTTCTTTTTGGAAATCAACCAGGGTGCTTTGTGCATTTGTCTGAGATCCCAGGGCAATAAACATGCACAACATCAGGAATGGGTAAATCTTTTTCATAATAAATTTAATAAAATGAAACGACAAAATAAAAATGGGCCCGGCATGGAAACATGCCTGTAACTGCACCGGGCCCGAAAAATTACTGATTAAAAATCAGCGATAAGATTAGTTTACCTTTAAATAGGTCTGAATATTCATTACGCCAAATGCGCCGGCACTTGTACTGCCAAAACCTTCAGCAGCGGTGGGTGGGGTAACACCTACAATAACCGGGTCAGTTTGAGCAATTTCATATTTCATCATCAGAGGATTTTGGTCAAGTATCTGAAAAATACCTTCGCTTACCAATGCATTTGGAGACGACTGGTTTACGGTGATATTCCATATGCCTGCAACGGCAGAGCGCTGCTGTGTAAACGTACCGGTGAGGGTTGTTTTCGATCCATCGGGCGTAAAGGATTCCACCAGATAGGTGTTGTCGCCTCTAAAATCAGCATATACCGAATCAATGCCGGCATATATCAGCAGCGGAGCCACATGGTCACCTCCGGAAACCCATTTGCCAATAATACCTATGTCATTCAGGTTGGCAGTCATCGTTGCTACTAACATTGCATCACCATCAGCGTTATAAATTGAATTTGCGCTGGCCGGTTGCATGGTTACTACTTCTTCTCCGTTTGCAATGCCACTGGTTTTTAATACAATAATAGCTTCGTTGCTACCCGCGGTATGGGTAACGGTGTAATCAGCCAAAGTGGCTGTGCCCCCTGCAATGGTTACCGAAAATGAAGCTTTGTCAAGATTGCCGGATTTATTATCCGCTTTATAGACTGCTTCGTCGAAAATTACATTAGCAGATGCATTGTCTGCGGCAACGGTAAAGGCCTTGAATACCGGTGGATTGCCTTTATCATCATCATCCTTGTCACATGAAGTGAATGAGATTGCGCTTACCATGATGCCGAGCATCAGCGCCATTAATTTGAAAGGTGTGTTTTTCATTTTTTTTTTAAATTTAGGTTGGTTATTAATGTTGATTAGATTGAAAAAATTCTCTTGAAAGTTCTTTAAGCTTTTTCCGGTCAATTTTGCCAGCGTCATTTTTGGGTAGCTCTTTGAGCAGCACTACATATTTGGGTATTTTGTACCGGGCGAGTTTGCCTTCACAAAATCCTGAAATGTCTTGTTGGGTCAGGGGTTTCCCTGGTTTAGTCACTACGAATGCCATTCCTGATTCTCCCCACTTTTCATCGGGTACACCAATAATGGCTACTGCTTCTAATCCGGGATGAGACCTTAACAGATATTCCACTTCGGCAGGATATACATTTTCGGCGCCCGAAATATACATATTCTTAATGCGATCTATTACAAAAAGAAAGCCATCCTCGTCACAACGCATAATGTCGCCGGTATGAAACCAGCCATCGACAATAGTTTCTGCGGTTGCCTCCGGATTGCGCCAGTAACCGGGCATAACATTGGGTCCTTTCAGCAACAGTTCACCGGGCTCATTGGCTGCACAGTTATTTCCCTGTTCATCAACGAGTTTCCACCGATAGTAAAAATTGGGTTTCCCGATGGAGCCGGCCTTGCGGATGGCATCCTGGTGGTTGAGTGAAGTAACATTGGGGCCTACTTCGGTTAATCCGTAACCCTGCCTTATGGGAACGTCCCTGTCGTGCCAACGCTTAATCAGCGCTATGGGCATGGCTTCGCCACCAACCACAATGTAGCGCACCCTGCTCAGGTTAGTCTGCTGAAAACCATCGGCATCAGCCACCATCTTTAGCATAGTAGGCACCGCCCATACAATGGTAAGTTCATATTGGACGATGGCATCCAGCAAGGTCTCAGCATCAAAATTCTTCATAATCACCGTAAAGGCACCATGATGCAGAAAAGGGGTCAACAGCACATTCCAGTTGCCGGTGTGGAAAGGCGGAGCCATGTTTACAGAGCGATCTGCCGAAGTAACATCCAGCCGAAGCTGGGTATTGATGCTGTTCCAGAACATCATGCGATGCGTATAAACGGAGCCTTTCGGAAATGCGGTAGTTCCACTGGTATAGAGGATCAGCACCGCATCGTCTCCTTCCAGTGAAGTGGGAATATAGTCAGATTTTCCGGCAGCGTTGAACTCATTGATAACTTCGGTAAATGCCTCAAGATTAAGGTTGTGTGGCACTTTATCAAAGGCGGCTGAACCTTTCAGTTTGTCTGAAAATTTGTCCTCAACTATTAAAAGCGCGGGCTCACTGTCACTGATCAGGAAATCAATTTCGCGGGCTGTCAGCCGGTAGTTGAGTGGCACAAGTATAATGCCTGATTTCTGGGCTGCAGCAAGCAAAACAACATATTCCAGGCAGCTTTCGGCCAGTATGCCAACACGGCCGCCTTTGGTGAGGCCGTAGGATGCATTCAAATAGTGAGCAATGTGACCTCCCAGCGCATCCAACTGCCCATAGGTAAGGCTTTGGCCGGTCTCGTATTGAGTAACCGCCACCTTATCGGGCGCATAGCCGGCCCACTTCTCAAACCAGTCAATCGTTATCATGCGTTTATTTCTTTTTTTGCTGAATTGCGGGTAAAAATAATCAGTATCAGAACCACCAAAGTTGAAATTACCACTGCCGATGAACAGGCAATGGCCGGATTGCGCACCGGTCCTTCCAGATAGCGCGTAAAGAAGCCAAAACTGAACCCATAGCCACTTACCATCCAGGGTAAAATATAATACACCGAAAAATGCACCGCAATCGCAGTGATGCTTCCGGTAAGTGCCACCCATGCCTTCATGCGCGAATAGAATATTCCAAAAATAACCGGTACAAAGGCAGCAGCAAAGTACGCATATACACCGTTTTGTGCAAAAATTCCGACACTTAGTTTTGGCTCACTGATCTGTTTCCACGAAAGTGCTACGGTAAGGAATGCAAGCACCACAATTACCGTTTTGTTGAGGGTAATCATGGAACGGTCACTTTTAAAATATCTACCTGCCAGTGGCTTGATGATGTCGCTGGTTATAGTGGTGGAGAGCGATTGAATGAGTCCTTCGAGGGTGGAAAGGCCGGCGGAAAGCAATCCGAGTACAACCACCAGACCAATGACCACTGCAAGGTTGTTGTTGGCAAACATATGCACCACATAAGCAGGGATAATGGTATCGTTTTTTAGCACTTCACCACCCATCGTCAGATCCGGAAAGGTAAGACGGGCATAGAGTCCGGCAAACACCACCAGGAAAAACAGCATTTCTGTGGCAATGGCTACCGTGAGGAAGCGGTTTACATCTTTTTCGCTTTTCAGCAACAGTGATTTGGTGATGATGTGCGGCTGCACAACGATGGCGATGCCTACAATAATCTGGGCAAAGATGATCTCGTAAAAGTCTCGGAAAAGCGGACTTCCCGGATTGGTAGCTTTGGTAAGTACCGGATCAATGGCCCGTAGTTTTTCAAGGAAACTGCTGATGCCTCCGCTGAAATGCTCAAACCCGGAAGTGAGCAGTATGATGGCCACCAAAACCATAATCAAAGCCTGAATGGTGTTGGTATATACCATGCTGTTGGCGCCGCCGAACATCATATAGCCAAACACAAAAATCACAATGCCCAGCAGTACATAATGTGGATTGGCATTTAGTGCCTGAGACAGCACCTGGGTGACGGCGACGGCAATAAGAACGATAAAGGTGAGCAGCAGCAACCCGAGAAATCCCATAATAATGGAATAGTTGCGGCTGTGATAGCGTTCACCTATCCATTGGGCGAGGGTAAGTGCCTTTACAGATGCGCCGTATTTGCGAAAACTCTTGGTAAGCACGGCCAGTGATACCATGGATGCCAGGGGCAGCACTATTCCGTAAGAAAGTACCCCACTCAAACCATAATTCGCTATAAATCCGGGATTGATGACGAAAGTTGCGGCACTGGTCATGCTCGCGGCCAGCGAAAGCGCTACTGCTGTAGGTGAAAACTTTATGCTGCCGATGGCATAATCAGAAATGTTCTTGATTTTCATTGCACCCCTGATCACAAAGAACAGGATAACGCCCATATAGAGTGCTATGAGAATCCAGGCGCCGGTGATTTGTGCAGTTGTAGCCACTTTTTTGGATTTAAACTATCGTTTTAATAAATAAATGCAGCCGAGGCAAAGGCCAGACCCCCACCTGAGCCAATAAAAACAATCAATTCACCCCGTTTAACCAGCCCTTTACCCACTGCCTGATCAAAAGCCATGGGAATGCAGGCTGAACCGGTATATCCATAATGGTGCATCACTGTATGGGCTTTTTCGCGGGAGACGCCGAGACGATCCATGGTTTCCCAAATGGAATTGATGTTGATCTGAGTCAGGAAATAGTGATCCACCTGGTCGGGCGTTGCTCCGATACGCGCGGTAAGATCCAATGCCATTTTACTCCACATCTCAGGATTAAGTTCTTTGGGAAATTTTTGTACGAATTTAAGCAAATGATCCTGATTTTCACAAACTTTAGGAGTTATCGGCTGATAGGTTCCACCGGCATAAATGCCCATATAGCCATAATATTGTCCCTGCGTAATAAGTTGACTGGCCAGAAATCCACGTTCAGTAGTTTCTTCACTTTTCAGTATTACTGCACCTGCGCCATCAGCAAATAGGGTTACGGTCTTTTTGTCGCTCATATTCAGGTACTTGCTCATGGCATAGGCGCCAATTACCATAACATGTCGATACTGCGTATCTGATTTGATATATTTGGCTCCGGTATCCAGTGCAGTAACAAATCCGGCACAGGCAGTGTTGATGTCAAAGGTGCCGGCATTGACGAGCCCCAGCTCATATTGTACTTTCGAGGAAGTAGAGGGGGAGATGAATTCCGGCGTATCGGTGGCAATAATGAGCAGATCAATATCTTCCGGCTTTAGGGCGGCTCGTTCGAGTGCCTGTTTTGCGGCAGGGATGCACAAATCGGCGGTGGACTGGTTTTCGGCTGCCCATCGGCGCTCATAAATCTGAACGTTTTCTTCGAGCCAGGCGCTTACATTTTCACCCAGCAGGGTGTCAAAATAGCTGTTGGGCACCACCCTGTCAGGAGCGTAGGATCCGGTTGAAAGTATAATGGCATTCGGCATAGCAGTATTCTTTAAATCGTGATACCTCCGTCAACACTTAATACCGTTCCGTTTACATAGGCAGCCTCGTCAGAAGCAAGAAACAGGAAAGCATAGGCAATTTCCTTAGGCTCACCCAAACGGCCAACCGGTACTTTTTCGCGCATACCGGCCAAAACCTGTTCAGGCATGGCTGCTACCATTTCAGTGGAGATGAATCCGGGAGCTATCGCATTTACCGTAATTCCTTTGCGTCCGAATTCGCGGGCCCAGGTTTTGGTCATACCGATTACTCCTGCTTTAGCTGCCACATAATTGGTCTGACCAAAGTTACCATATAAAGCCACCACCGATGAAGTGGATATAATCCGGCCATAACCGTTCTCAAGCATAAAAGGAGAAACAGCTTTGGTACAATAAAAAACGCCACTCAGATTTACATCAATTACCTGTTGCCACTGATCCGTGGTCATCTTTTTCATGCTTGCATCACGGGTGATTCCGGCATTGTTGAGCAAAATATCAATTCTGCCATATTTTTCCATCACGATTGCTGCGGCTTTTTCCACGGCTGCCATATCCGCGGTGTTCACCCGGACAAATATGGCTTCACCGTCATTGGCTTTTAGCTGTTTTACCAGGGCTTCGCCTTTTTCTGTGTTCAGATCCCAAATGGCAACTTTTGCTCCTTCGGCGGCAAATAGCTCCGCTGTGGCTTTGCCAATACCATCAGCACCACCGGTAATAATGGCTACTTTATCTTCAAGTCTTTTCATTTGGTGTTGATTTTATCGTTGATGATGATTCAATAGTCGCTTTTCCAAATTTTTAGCTAAGTAAAGCCCTTATCTGGCGCGTACAAAGTGAGATTCGTAAATTGATGGGGCTGACTTTATGAAAAAAATAGGAATATTAAATTATATAATATTTAATATCAACAATATAGGCTAAAAAAAATAGGGGCTGACTGTTAACTGATTTCTGAAGGAAAGCAAAGGTAAAAAACTCACTTTTGAACATTTTAATGATCTTTCAAATGAATTTTGACGAGAAATCAATAGATTATTGATAACCAGTTTACTATGTTTTGATTGCTTTTCTTAAATGCATGATTTTTATTAATGATGCCTTAAAACCTACGCATTGATATACGATAGAATCTCTAAATTAACAAGGGGTTGCAATCCCCTTGCTGGTATGGTGAAGTACAACAAATACAACATGAGTTTACTGATTAAACAGTTATTTGTTTTCACCTTGCCCTGAACAGATGGGGGGATTATATTCAAAAAGACTTTGCCTCTGATATTTTAGGCTGGATTTTACAGGAAAATGAGGGGGGAATCGGAAAATTCCCGAAATGACTTTTCTGGTATCCGGTTTTTCAGGTTAAAAAGTTTAATTTAGCCGCTCATATGCCCAGGCCAATGGATATACCTTTTAATAAACCCCATTTTACCGGAAGAGAAGCCCTTTACATCTCCGAGTCCGCCATAACGGGTAAAATTGCGGGTAACGGCCCGTTTACACGAAGATGTCAGACTTTCTTTGAAGAAAAGTATGGCATAACCAAGACATTATTGACCACCAGTTGTTCTGATGCCCTTGAAATGGCTGCCTTGCTGCTCGATATTGCCCCGGGCGATGAGGTAATTATCCCTTCCTTTACCTTTGTGTCAACAGCCAATGCCTTCGCTTTACGCGGGGCACGTATTGTTTTTGTGGATAGCAATACTGAAAATCCGAACGTAGATGTCTCCCTTATCGAAAGTCTCATCACAGCTAAAACCCGTGCCATAGTAGTGGTTCATTATGGTGGGATTGCCTGCGATATGGAGGGGATTATGCAAATAGCCGGTAAATACGGCATCCCTGTAGTTGAAGATGCCGCACAATGTATCGATGCCTTCTATCGGGACCAACCCCTGGGGAGTATTGGGATAATGGGTACCCTGTCGTTTCATGAAACCAAGAATATTACCTGTGGGGAGGGCGGTATGCTGATGGTAAACGATGCATCACTGGTTCACAAGGCCGAAACTGCGTGGGAAAAAGGAACCAACAGAGCAGCTTTTGTGCGTGGCGATGTAGAGAAATATGAATGGGTAGCCCTGGGTAGTTCCTATTTACCCAATGAACTCACTGCAGCTTTTCTTTACGGCCAGCTCGAAAATGCTGAAAATATCAGGAAAGATCGTACGAAGACTTTTTATAAATATTTTGATGCGCTCACACCTCTTGAGCAAAGCGGTTTTATTGGTTTGCCCGTAGTGCCGGAATACGCTGTTCCCAATGGTCATATGTTTTATATTACCACCCGAAACACTGAAGAACGAAACAAGCTGCTCCAGCATTTGCAGGATAGGGGAGTGCAGGCGGTGTTTCATTATCTCTCTCTTCACCGGTCGCCTTATTTCCAAAATAAACATGACGGTCGCCAATTGCCGCAGGCCGAACGATATGCTGATACACTGCTGAGGCTGCCTTTTTATTATGGATTGCAGCAGGAAGAGATAGATTACATCGCAGCAATGATAGCGCAATTTTTTAAAAACCACTGACAGCGCCAGGCATATAATTTTATGCTTAACGCTGTCAGCGATCTTATAAGGTTATTTAGTTATTCATCAAAAGCGTATTATTCGTTTGGTTACCACCTGATCTTCAAACTGCAACCTAAGAATGTACGTGGCCTGATCGAATCCAGAGAGATTTATCCTCCTGTTGCCGGCAGGCAGACTGGCTTCAAACCTTAGCTTTCCCTGCAAGTCAAAGACCTGCACAAAGGCTTCAGCAGGCAAATCAATATTTAGAAAATCAAGCACAGGATTAGGATATACCCGCACACGGTCGCTCCATTGGCTGAGGAATAGGTTTGCTTTCCTGAAATGTGCCAGGATCAGGGTGTCGGACTGTAAAACAAAACTAAAAGGATTTTGTGTACCAATCCTTACTCCATTGGATGACCAGTGTGAGAAAACATAGTTTGCTTTTATTGGTTTAGGCCAAAGCGT
>JAVEQP010000183.1:0-2655 GCA_034007585.1 Lentimicrobium sp.
GTGATCAGTAATCAGTTATTAGTGATGTGCGATCAGTTATCAGCATTCAGCAAATCCCGCGGAGGCATCAAATCTTCAAATCCGCCTGAGGCGGAGGAACGACGATTCGGGATCAAATCCTCAAATCCTCAATTCATCAAATCATCAAATCAACAAATCAACACATCAACACATCAACACATCAACATTCAAACCTCCCCTACTCTACCGTAACGCTTTTAGCCAGATTTCGGGGCTGATCGACATTGCAGCCACGCAAAACGGCAATATGATAGGACAATAGCTGTAAAGGTATGGTAGCAATCAGCGGAACCAGCATTTCTTCGGTTTCGGGTACTTCAATAATGTGGTCAGCAAGCTTTTTCACATTTTCATCTCCTTCAGTAACAATGGCAATGATTTTGCCTTTACGCGCCTTTACTTCCTGAATATTGGATACAACCTTATCGTAAGTGCCTTTATTGGTTGCGATAACCACCACAGGCATCTCTTCATCAATAAGTGCGATTGGACCATGTTTCATTTCGGCAGCAGGATAGCCTTCGGCATGAATGTATGATATCTCTTTAAGCTTCAGGGCACCCTCCATAGCCACTGGGAAATTATAACCACGTCCCAGATAAAGTGCATTGCGTGAATCCTTGTACAATTCAGCTATTTCCTTAATCTTATCATCTACTTTCAGGGTTTGCTCCACCTTTGCGGGAATGCTGTCCAGCTCCTGTAATATCTGGTTAAAGCGTGACCGGGGCAGGGTGCCTTTACTTTCGGCAATCATCAGAGCCATAAGCGTAAGCAGGGTTACCTGGGCGGTAAAAGCTTTGGTAGAGGCCACTCCGATTTCAGGACCGGCATGGGTATATGAACCCGCATGCGTTGCCCGTGCAATGGAAGAACCCACCACATTACATATCCCGATAATAGTAGCTCCTTTTGATTTAGCCAACTCAATGGCCGCCAGGGTATCCGCCGTTTCACCCGATTGAGATATAGCAATTACCACATCATCTTCATAAATAATCGGATTGCGGTATCTGAATTCGGAGGCATACTCCACTTCAACCGGAATGCGGGCCAACTCTTCAAAAAGGTACTCTCCTACCAGTCCGGCATGCCATGAAGTTCCACAGGCAACAATAATGATGCGCTTGGCATTGACAATCTTTTGCTGATATTCCTTTATTCCGCCAAGCAACACTATGCCTTCATTGGCCTTTAACCGTCCACGCATACTATCGCGAATGGAGCGCGGCTGCTCAAAAATTTCCTTGAGCATGAAATGCTCATACCCCTCCTTTTCCAGTTCACTCAGGTTTATTTCAAGCGTCTGGATGTAAGGTGTTTTTTCGATATTGGTAATTGTTCTAATTTTCAGGTCCTGATCCCGGCGAATAACAGCAATCTCTTCTTCATCAAGATAAACTACTTCGCGGGTAAACTCCACTATGGGTGTGGCATCTGAAGCCACAAAAAATTCATCTTCACCAATACCGATAACCAACGGACTCCCTTTTCGTGCAACAATAAGGGTATCGGCATCATGTTTATCGATGATAACAATGGCGTAGGCACCCACCACCTGGTTCAGGGCTATCTGCACCGCCTCAGGCAGTTGCACATGCTCATTATGCTGAATATCTTCGATAAGATGAATCAACACTTCCGTATCGGTATCGCTGTCGAATTTATAACCCCGCTTAATCAGCTCGCTTTTCAGCGGGGCATAATTCTCAATAATACCATTGTGTATAATGGCCAGATTTTTTGAATAGGAAAAATGTGGATGGGCGTTGATATCATTGGGTTCACCATGGGTAGCCCAGCGGGTATGGGCTATACCAATGGTTCCGCTGAGGTCAATACCAACCAGAGCGTTTTCCAGATCGGCTACTTTCCCCTTGTTCTTATATAATTTTAGTTCATTGTCCTTTTGTATGGCAATACCGGCACTGTCGTATCCGCGGTATTCCAAACGGTGAAGCCCTTTTATAAGAATGGGATAGGCCTGTCGGGGGCCAATATAAGCTACAATTCCACACATGATTTTTTAGTTCAGCAGATAACAATTGATTTAAAAATTCAAAGATTGGCTTCCTTGGGTCGGTTCAAAATTCAACAAATTGAAAATTCAGCAAGTAAACACATTACATAAACCTTAGGTTCATTTTAGCCAATAACTTACATCAGTAAAAAATTAGCAGTAAAGGCTTACCAGTCTATCATGGTTTGGGGAGAAAGTAATACAGAAAAGATGAATCCGGAGAAATTGTCCTAACCAACTGTTTGAGCAGAGCTCCCGTACCCATAATCAAAGGACAAAAGTAACATTAATAAGAAGCCGTATTACAATGCGTTGACTTCCATACCCCATTAAACGGGTTATAACCCACTCATGGAGTAATAAATTTTTAGTTTCACTGCGGAAGTTTCACTCCCAGGGCCATATAATACTACGCGGTTGCTGCTCAGGGCAGAACCTGCTACGATCAAAACCATACCATAATCTGGCTCTTCAGGATGCATCATCCTCTCCTGCACGTATTTGGTTATCCTGAAATTATATTCCCCCCGCTTTTGGTATTGTCCTCCAAAGTAGAGGGCATTGTACCTTTCTTCGGGGAAAATTACATATTCGCCCGAATCACTGTACAAACG
>JAVEQP010000010.1:0-52585 GCA_034007585.1 Lentimicrobium sp.
CCGGCCATGTGCTGTCAGGCATTTTTGTCTATCAGTACGTCCAGCAGAATCCACGTTAAAAGTACAAAGTTTTATTATACAACATGCACCAGGTGACGAATAGTTTTTGTTGGTTGGCCAACTTCATATTTCAGGACAGTTTCATGCCAACGAAACATGTTTTCTACCGGGTAATCTTTCCCTTTTTTCCCTATCTATCCCCTTTCTCTTCCACTTGAATCCCATCTTTTTATTTACAAAAATATTTCTACCTTTGCAGCCGCGGGAGAAAAGCGGTTTTCAATAGCCAGCATCCTGATAATGAATGCATCATAAAAAGTAATAAATGTTAACCATATGAATATTGAACTTCACCAAAAAGAAGAACAGTTGGCAAGCCTGAAACTGGATATTGCTCCCGAAGATTATCAGGACAAAGTAACCCAAAAGCTTAAGGAATATCAGCGCAAAGCTTCCATGCCTGGTTTCAGGCCCGGGAAAGTGCCCTTTTCGCTTACCCGTAAAATGTATGGTCCAGCGGTAAAAGCTGAAATCATCAATCAGTTGATTGATGAATCCGTGAACAATTACATCCGCGAAAATAATCTCAATATTATGGGTCAGCCTATACCTGGAGCTGATAAAACGGAAGCACAGGACTGGCAGCAGGATGAACCCATGACCTTTACCTTCGATCTTGGTCTGGCACCGGAGTTTGAAGTAAATCCGGAAAATCTTAAAGACATCAATTATTACAAGCTCGAAATTACCGATGAGGTAGCAGAAAAGTATCTGGAAGATGCCCGCACCCGCGAAGCCAACTGGAAAGAAACCGAGCGCTCCGTTGAAGGCGACATGATTAAAGGCACCGTGATCGATCCTGAACCACAAATGGAAGTTGAAATTGAAACTGCCAAGTTTGCTGAAGATCAGGACTTAATAAAACCCTTTATCGGGGTGACCAAGGGTGATGAGATAAGCATTGAGGCATCAGAAAAACTGACCCCTGAAAAAATAGCAGAGATGCTTTTGATAAAGGACGAAGAAGCTCAGGCATACACCAATGGATTTAGGATGGTAGTTGACAGTGTACTGCATAAAGATCCGGCCAATCTGGATGAAGATTTTTTTGACAAACTTTATCCCGGAGAAAAGATTACAACCCAAGAGGAGATACTTAAACGCATCAAACAGGATGCCAGTCAAAGTCTGCAGCATGAAAGCGATCAGCAGTTTTTTAACGACACCATTGGCGGACTGATTGAGCAAACCAATATTACCCTGCCCGATTCATTCTTAAAACGTTGGCTGGTCGAGGTAAACCAGGAAAAAATGAGTCCTGAATTCGTGGAAGAAAACTATGCAGACTACGCCCGTTCCATGCGCTGGCAACTGATTGAAAGCCGCCTCATCCGCGACAACAACATTGACGTTGATCCCGAAGAGGTGAAGGATGTTTTCCGCAATTATTTCAGAAGGCCAGGCAGTACCGATCCCGATGAAGAAACCCTTCAGCGCATTGACAGCGTGGTGGAATCATTTATGAAAAATGAAGACGAGGTACGCCGCATAAGTGACCAGATATACAATAAGAAATTGGTAAGCCTGTTTAAAGAAAAGGTGAAAACAACTGAAAAACCGATAACTCAGGAAGCGTTTGTCCAATTGAGGGAAGAGAAAAAGTAAACCACTTTCAGCATACCCCATAGCCCTGCAGATTGGATTGCAGGGCTATCACTTTTTATAGACCTTTTGTCAGGATTTAAAATTTGGCACAATTCTTTCCTAAGGTTACTATGCGTTTAATCGCAACAAAATAGTCAGATATTCAATCAAAACCTGTAACTTTGGCAGGCAAAACTTTTCCAGATCATGCAAAACGAATTTAAAAAATATGCCACCCGTCATCACGGGATCAACAGCCTGACATACGATAAGTATGTAAGCAGTATAAACGGTTACATTTCACCCACCATTATCGAAGAGCGGCAGTTGAACATTGCCACAATGGATGTATTCTCGCGATTGATGATGGACAGAATTATATTTCTGGGTGTCCCCATCGATGATTATGTAGCCAACATCATACAGGCTCAACTGTTGTTTCTTGAGTCGGTGGATGCCAAGAAAGACATTCAGATTTACCTGAATACCCCTGGAGGTTCGGTATATGCAGGCCTCGGTATTTATGATACCATGCAATATATTGCCCCCGACGTAGCTACCATCTGTACAGGCATGGCTGCCTCAATGGGTGCCGTATTGTTGTGTGCCGGGTCATCAGGTAAACGCACGGCCCTTAAGCATTCACGCGTCCTTATCCATCAGCCAATGGGTGGAGCACAGGGTCAGGCCTCCGATATTGAAATTACTGCCAGGGAAATCCTCAAACTCAAGAAGGAGCTTTACGAAATTATTGCCCTGCACAGCAATCAGACCTACAAAAAAATTGAAAAAGACTCTGACCGCGATTACTGGATGACCGCCGAAGAAGCCAAAGCCTATGGCATGATTGATGAAGTGCTCATCCGTGAAAAGAAATAGTAAGCATGGCTAAAAAAGAAGAAAGATGTTCGTTTTGTGGCAGGCCACGCAGTGACACCAGCATGCTGATTGCAGGACTGGATGCGCATATCTGTGATTATTGTATTCAACAGGCACAGGAAATCCTGCGTGAGGAACTGAAGAGCACCTCGAAAAAAGATTTCTCCAAAATAAAGCTACAGAAACCTGTTGAAATAAAGCAATATCTGGATCAGTATGTTATTGGTCAGGACGATGCCAAAAAGGTACTTGCCGTTGCTGTATATAACCATTACAAACGCATAGGCCAGACCATTGGTAAGGACGATATTGAAATAGAGAAGTCGAACATTATACTGGTTGGTGAAACCGGCACAGGGAAAACCCTGCTGGCCCGCACTATAGCCAAAATGCTTCACATACCTTTTTGTATTGCCGATGCCACGGTACTGACCGAAGCCGGATACGTGGGTGAAGATGTTGAAAGCATCTTATCCCGATTGTTACAGGCCGCTGATTACGATGTGGCTGCTGCCGAAAGGGGAATTGTTTTTATTGATGAGATTGATAAAATAGCCCGGAAAAGCGACAATCCCAGCATTACCCGCGATGTTTCAGGCGAAGGAGTGCAACAGGCCATGCTGAAATTACTTGAAGGTACAGTGGTTAATGTTCCCCCTCAGGGTGGACGCAAACATCCTGAACAGCGCATGGTGCAAATCAACACCCACAACATATTGTTTGTTGCAGGTGGTGCATTTGATGGTATCGAAAAAAAGATAGCCAGCCGCATGCGAACCAATATGATAGGCTATTCTTCGGCACAGCAACAGAGTATTGACCGTGAAAATCTGCTTCAATACATTGCCCCTCAGGATCTCAAGAGCTTTGGACTGATTCCCGAGCTGGTGGGCAGACTTCCGGTAGTAACCTACCTTAGTCCCCTCAGCCGCGAGGTACTGCGCCTGATTCTTACCGAGCCTAAGAATTCCCTGGTTAAACAGTTTGTTAAACTGTTCGAACTGGACAACATTAAGCTTACTTTCCATGAGCAGGTGCTTGATTTTATTGTGGACAAAGCCATTGAATTTAAGTTGGGCGCCCGTGGACTCAGGTCAATCATGGAAGCTATACTTATAGATGCTATGTTTGAATTGCCTTCGGATCAAAAAAGCCGGGAATTAAAAGTAACACGTTCGTACGCCGAAGAAAAGCTGGGTAAAGCCAATCTTTCGAGGTTAAAAGTAGCCTGAACATTCTAATCATACGTATGAAGTAATATTTTTAGGCTGATTTCAAGCTTAGGCATTGAATTTGATTGATAGGGTTTAATCCAATTCAACAATTTTAGGGTTAATGAAACGCCTTTTCATCCTTTTAATTCCTTTTATCTTTCTGCCTGCTGTCATATTTGCACAGGAGCGCGAGGTTATTGTGCTTAAAGCCACCGTAATTAATGGTGACACTCTGCCTCAGGTCTATCTTCCAGAGGTTCACATCCTGAGTTTTTCCATATTCCGCACTCAGGCTGAACAAAGGCGTTTTGACAGACTGGTACGGAATGTTAAGAAAGTGTATCCTTACGCCCGCCTGGCAGGCCTGAAATTAAGGGAATACGATGCCCTGATGGCCGGCCTTCCTGAAAAAGAACAGAAAAAGCTATATAAAAAGGCGGAGCAGGAATTAAAGGATGAGTTTGGTAATGAGCTGAAGGCCCTTACTTTTACCCAGGGCAAAATCCTTCTGAAGCTGGTTGACCGTGAAACCGGTAACCCTACCTTCCAGATTGTCCGCGACCTGAGGGGCAGTTTCGTGGCTTTTTTCTGGCAAAATCTTAGCCGTCTTTTTGGTTATAACCTCAAAGAAAAATACGAGCCCCTTGGGAAGGATCGCGACATAGAAACCATAGTGCAAATGATTGAGCGCGGCATACTTTAATTGGGTTTAGCTCATTATACTTCCTGTACTTACCATTCTACCTCCTTGTATTCACTGCGGCGGGAACCATCATTTTTGTACATTTGCATCCTTAAACCAAAACTATCTGCATGAAAGCATATGTATTTCCCGGTCAGGGAGCACAGTTTACCGGTATGGGCAAGGAGCTGTATGACTCCAACGAGGAGGCCAAAAGATTATTTGAACAAGCCAACGAAATTCTTGGATTCCGAATTACAGACCTGATGTTCGCAGGCACCGATGAGGACCTGAGGCAAACACGGGTAACACAGCCGGCTATTTTCCTGCATTCGGTCATTCTGGCCCGTACATTGGACGATGACTTTAAACCCGATATGGTAGCCGGGCATTCACTGGGTGAATTTTCAGCGCTGGTAGCTGCTGGCGCCCTTTCTTTTGAGGATGGACTAAAATTGGTTTATGCCCGCGCCATGGCCATGCAAAAAGCCTGTGAAGCTGAACCTTCAACCATGGCTGCCATTATAGGCATGGATGATGCCAAAGCCGAAGAAGTACTCGCCGGCATTGACGAAGTGGTGGTGCCGGCCAACTACAACAGTCCCGGACAGTTAGTGATTAGTGGATCGATAAAAGGCATTGAGATGGCCTGTGAACAGCTAAAGGCTGCCGGGGCCAAACGTGCTTTACCGCTTAAGGTAGGCGGCGCTTTCCATTCTCCGCTTATGGAGCCGGCCCGGGTTGAACTGGCGGCTGCCATAAACTCCACTGAAGTAAGTTCACCCGTTTGTCCGGTTTATCAGAATGTATCAGCACAGCCGGTAACTGACCCCCTCAAAATAAAGCAAAACCTTGAAGCTCAGCTCACTTCTCCGGTTCGCTGGACACAAAGTGTTCAACAAATGGTGAAAGATGGTGCCACCTTGTTTATTGAGGTTGGACCAGGAACCGTACTTCAGGGATTGGTGAAGAAGATTGCGCCTGAAGTAGAAGGCAAAAGTGCCTGAATGATGAGGGAAATTTCCTGAAATGCTTACAACAACCAGTGAAACCAGCTGTTTTGGTTGCAATAAGGCACCTTAAGGCCCTGGCAGGTGCGGATGGTATGGCCGGTACCACCCTGTAACGGGTTTTGCAAATCGTCATAAAAGAGCGCAACAGAGGCAGGTTTTATGCCCGAGCGGGTGCCACTTACTTTTACCGTGTCGCGAATAATATAGGCTGCCTTGATGGTAAGCGCATTGCGCCCTTCCTGCAGGTATTTGTCCACCAGGCCCGACATACTTTTATTTTGCCGGGTATGGTAAATTACTTCAGCTTCCTGCGCCAGATCTATTTCATCCATGGAATAATTTTCTCCAGCCACCATAGCCGAATTTCGGTGAGAAGCATAAGGTTTGATTACCTCAAGGCGGGAGGCATTCAGGCTTGCCACGCCCGCTGAGAAGAATTCATCAGCGCCGGTGGCATTGCCACTTCTGAATTTAATGTGAACGGAATTTTCGACCAGCAAACGCCCCAACTGCGTGAGTTTAGCGGCATCTTCCTTCAATACCTTTCGCTTTCCTTCGAGCAAAACTATACTCCCTGGCTGGTCAAAAGTCTCCAGAAAAGCATTCAGGGAAGCAAAGCGAACATCCGGTTCCATTATCTTTGTTGATATTGTTCTTCGTAATATTTCTGATAATCTCCCGAAGTTACATTATTCAACCATTTCTCATTGTCAAGATACCATTCTACGGTGGTTTCAAAGCCTTCGGTAAATTTTATTCCGGGTTCCCACCCCAACTCATCCTTAATTTTAGAAGCGTCAATGGCATACCGCAAATCATGTCCGGCGCGGTCTTTAACGTAGGTAATCAATTTGGCGGACTCCCCTTCTACCCTGGCCAGTTTGCGGTCCATAATCTCGCACAACTTATGGATTAACTGAATGTTTTGCCACTCGTTATTTCCACCAATGTTATAGGTTTCTCCCGATTTACCCTTATGAAAAATCAGGTCTATGGCTTTGGCATGATCTTCCACATAGAGCCAATCGCGCACATTCTCGCCTTTGCCATAAACGGGCAGCGGCTTTTTGTGCCGTATATTGTGGATAAACAGGGGGATCAACTTCTCAGGAAACTGAAAGGGCCCGTAATTATTGGAGCAATTCGAAATTACTATGGGCAATCCGAAGGTATGATGGTAAGCCCTCACCAGGTGGTCACTGCTTGCCTTGCTTGCCGAGTATGGGCTGCGGGGATCATAAGGGGTGGTTTCAACAAATTTACCTTCCAATCCCAGTGAGCCATATACCTCATCGGTAGAGATGTGATAAAAAAGCTTCCCTTCCATATCCTCTTTCCAGCTTTCCCGGGCAGCATTCAGCAGATTGACCGTTCCTACTATGTTTGTCATGATAAATTCCATAGGATTGGAAATAGATCTATCTACATGCGATTCGGCAGCGAGATGAATGACGCCGTCAAAGTGATATTTTTCAAACAACGAAAGCATCAATGAAGCATCGGTGATATCGGCTTTCTCAAAAATATAATTTGATTGGGATTCTATGTCGGTAAGATTGGTCAGGTTTCCGGCATAGGTCAGCATATCCACGTTTACTAGCCGGTAATCGGGATACTTTTTAACCATAAGCCTCACTACATGTGAACCTATAAACCCGGCACCACCGGTGATTAGCAAAGTTTTCATTTTTTATAATTTTAATTTTAGTACTTTATTATTAAGGTCTGTCGGGCAGTTTTTGTTGCATAAGGGCTTGTTCCCATTTCCAGGCAGAACGCATCATTTCGTCCAGCCCAAGGGTAGCCTTCCAGCCGAGTTCTTCGTTGGCAAACGTGGTATCGGCCCACACCTTTTCGATATCACCGGGTCTGCGGTGGGTTATTTTATAATTTAGCGAGAGGCCACTTACGCGCTCAAACGCACGGATGACATCAAGCACGCTGTAACCGGTACCTGTACCCAGGTTAAACACTTCGAAAAGCGCTTTCTGTGCATGTTCCTGTAAGCGTTTAACGGCCACCACATGCGCTTTTGCAAGATCAACCACATGAATATAATCCCTTATCGGTGTACCATCCGGAGTGGGGTAATCGTTTCCAAAAACCATAAGTTGTGGCCGGATACCAATGGCGGTCTGGGTAATGTAAGGCACCAGATTGTTTGGTACGCCCAGGGGCAATTCGCCAATGAGGGCAGATTCATGGGCCCCCACCGGATTAAAGTAGCGCAGAGCGATGACTTCCAGGCCATAGGCAGCGCAGGCAAACTGCAACATTTGCTCCGACATCTGCTTGGTGTTGCCATAAGGCGACCAGGCTTCCTTTATCGGGCTGCTCTCCTTTACCGGAAGCTCGTCAGGCTGACCGTAAACGGTGCAGGAAGATGAAAATACGAATCTGGAAATACCATTGTCTTTCATGCCCTGCAACAGATTAATGAGCGAAACCAGGTTGTTGCGGTAATACATCAGCGGCTCAGCCATGGATTCACCTACAGCCTTGAATGCTGCAAAATGTATAATGGCTTCAATGTCAGGCTGTTTTTCAAAAAAAGCCTTGGTTTTCTCCGCATCCGTCAGGCTAAACTGATGAAATTCAGGTTTTATCCCGGTAATTTTCGCTATGGCTTCAATTACTTCTGCCCGGGAATTTGAAAGGTCATCCACAATAACTACCTCATAGCCCTGCTGCTGAAGTTCAACCACAGTATGAGACCCAATATAACCGGTACCTCCGGTAACTAAAATTTTCATACGCTAATCTTAACCGTCAATCCGGCTGACTGCACCTTTTGACAATTTATACTTTTGCTTGCTTTCAGGACATTCGGCAATGCCTTGTTCATTAAAATTAAGCCGATGTCCGAAAGTGCTCATCCAACCAATTTGCCGGGCAGGGTTGCCGACTACCAGGGCATAAGCCGGAACTTCACGGGTAACCACAGCACCGGCACCAATAAATGCGTATTCGCCTATGTCGTGCCCGCAAACGATGGTAGCATTGGCACCAATGGAAGCCCCTTTTCGAACGGTCGTTTTTATATACTGCCCACGGCGGTTCACTGCACTCCGGGGGTTAATTACATTGGTAAAAACCATAGAGGGGCCCAAAAACACATCATCCTCACAGATAACACCGGTATATATAGATACGTTATTTTGTACCTTTACATTGTTCCCGAGAATTACCCCTTCCGAGATAACCACATTCTGACCAATATTACAGTTTTCACCCAGACTGGCGTTTTCCATCAGGTGGGAGAAATGCCAGATTTTCGTGCCTTCACCTATCTTACAGCCTTCATCAATCACCGCGGTTTCATGAGCAAAGTATCCTTTATCCATCATAATTTTCCAGTTTAATGTGAATAATCAAATATACACTTTTTTTTGAGCATCTGTATCATACGTAAACACCCAACTATGAGGTTTGATTTTTCAGTATGCCTGATTTTAACGTCAAAGAATCAGGCATTCACAAACTCAAGTACTGATTTGGTGATGTAAGCCAGCTGTTCCTCTTCCAGTTCGGTATGCATGGGTAATGAAATCACCGTATTACACAGGTGTTCCGTTACCGGGAAATCGCCTTCATTGTAACGTGGATCGCGGTAAGCCTTCTGCAGATGAAGGGGAACCGGGTAATATATCATGGCCGGAATTTCTTTTTCGGAAAGAAAAGTCTGCAGGGCATTTCGATCAATATCTTTGGTTACCAGGGTATATTGATGGAATACATGCGTTGAATGTGGGGAGCGCACCGGGGTTTTAAGTTTCGGGTGATTTCCAAAAGCCTTATCATAATAATCGGCAGCCTTTTGACGCGCGGTTGAATACTGATTGAGCCGTTTAAGTTTCACCCCCAGAATGGCGGCCTGAATGCTGTCGAGGCGGCTGTTTACCCCAACCACATCATGATAATAACGCACCGACATGCCATGATTTACCACCGAACGCATTTGCCTGGCCAATTCATCATCGTTGGTAAAAATAGCACCGCCATCGCCGTAGCAACCCAGGTTTTTACTCGGAAAAAAAGAGGTACAACCTACATTCCCAATCGTTCCCGCTTTACTGCGGTGTCCATCCTTAAAAATGTAGTCGGCGCCAATGGCCTGACAGGCATCCTCCACAACATAGAGCTTGTGCTGTTGTGCAATCTCCATAAGTGACTCCATATCAGCACACTGTCCAAAGAGGTGCACGGGGACGATGGCTTTGGTTTTGGGCGTAATGGCCTTGCGAACCGCTTCCGGATCCAGGTTAAATGTGTCGGGATCAACATCCACCACCACGGGGGTAAATCCCAGCAAAGCAATCACTTCAGCGGTAGCAATAAAAGTGAAGTTGGAGGTGATTACCTCATCACCCCGTTTTATGCCCAGCGCCATCATAGCCACCTGAAGCGCATCGGTACCATTGGCACAGGGTATTACATGCTTTACTTCAAGATAATGTTCCAGGTTTTCCTGAAACTGTTTCACCGCAGGACCATTGATAAATGCCGTAGAATCAATCACTTGCTGAATGGCCTGATCAATCTCAGATTTTATTTGCTCATACTGACTTTTTAAGTCAACCATCGCTATTTTATTCATGTGCTGATCATTTTAATGAAAGGATAGTGTTGTGGACTAAACCCAGGGGTTACTGCCCGGCGCAAAGATAAGCTATTGCAGACATTCATAAACGTCTTCGATCGGTTTCAGCCCGGATTTCTTTGGACAGCAAACTCCCTTAAAATGCATATACCGCTGCGTTCAACAAATGTTTATATTTGCATGCTGAACCTTTGCGATAAGGACTTCCCCATGCTTAAACAACTTTCTGCCCTGCTTTTTTCACTGCTGTTTCTCTACGGACCATTGTCTGCCCAATTCAGTGTGCGTGATTCTGTCATTACCACTCACCTTATCTCTGCCCATATTTCCTTTAATATCCCTGCTGCGGATCTGAGCGAACGTTTTGGAGGTTTCGCACAGGTGGGACCGGGTTATATGGTAAAAACAAAAACCAACCTCTTGCTTGGATTTGATGGTTTATTCGGATTTGGCAATCAGGTAAAAAACAGCGATAACATTCTTTCGAACATTACCACCAGTGATGGTAACATCATTGACCTGGAAGGAGTGTATGCCACTTTTAGTTACAACTACCGCTCGTTTGGGGCTATTGCCAAAGCAGGTAAGGTGATTCCGGTCTGGGGCCCGAATCCAAATTCAGGCATTATGTTGTGGCTGGGCGCAGGTTATCTGCAACACAAAATTTATTTTGATTACAAAGATAAACTGGCGCCTCAACTTACCGGTGATTACCTGAAGGGCTATGATGAACTGAGGGAAGGTCTGCTTGTGAATCTCTTTGCGGGATACCTGTTTATGGGAAATCAGAGTAAGCTGAACTTTTATGCAGGTCTGGAAGTGAATGTTGCATTTACTGCTGATGCCCGCCCATATAGTTTTGTAAATGCGGCACCTTTGAATGGAAAATTTACCGATATTTATACCGGTATTAAGGTAGCCTGGTTTTTCCCGGTTTACCGAAGAGCGCCAAATCAATTCTATTACTATTAAAATGAGAAACTACCCGGTATCGGTTTAAAACGAGGGCTAATGAGATTTTTATACAGTACCGCCATAGCATTTTATTACCTGTCAATAAGGCTTGCCGCCCTTTTTAATGCCAAAGCCCGACACTGGCATTACGGCCGGAAAGACTTATTTGACAAGCTCAATGAAGTGTTTGCGGAACATCATTCGCAAGAAAACCCGGCACCCGTGGCCTGGTTTCACTGTGCTTCACTGGGCGAATACGAGCAGGGCAAACCCGTGATAGAAGCTTTTAAACAGGAATTTCCGGATTATCTGATACTGCTTACCTTCTTTTCACCTTCGGGCTACAGTCAACGTCATCGGATTACAGATGCTGACCATATTTTTTATCTGCCTATTGACTCCCGCGTTAAGGCGCGCAAATTTGTCAGGATTGTACAACCTGTAGTGGCTGTTTTTATTAAATACGAATTTTGGTATAACTATCTTCACGAACTGTTTATCCGCAATATTCCGGTTTATACCATTTCAGCTATTTTCCGGCCCAGTCAACATTTTTTCAGATGGTATGGCGGCTGGTTCCGCACGCATTTGAGGAAAATCAATATGATTTTTGTGCAGGACGAAGAATCGGCAGAGCTTATGCGTATGATTGATGTGGGTAATCTTTCGGTAAGTGGCGACACCCGTTTCGACCGTGTTACCGCGATAAAAGCAGTGCAGAAACCTTTTCCGCTTATCGATAAATTCGCAGGAGGACGGCAGATAGTTGTTGCCGGCAGCACCTGGCCTGCAGATGAAAATCTACTTTTAACCTTAGCTGAAAATACCGGCGAAAAACTCAAATTTATCATCGCCCCTCATGAGGTAAACAAAACAAGGATCAGAGAGCTACTCGAGAAAATTGGTGACCAGGCAGTATTATACAGTGAAGCAGGCGAAGGTAAGCCCGAACACAAAAGATTCCTGATTATTGATTCTATCGGCATGCTCTCACAACTTTATCGCTTTGCAACTTTAGCTTATATAGGCGGAGGTTTCGGCGTTGGCATACACAATATATTGGAAGCAGCGGCTTACGGGGTTCCGGTTTTCTTTGGACCCAATTATCACCGGTTCAGGGAGGCACGGGAAATGACCGCAAGCGGAATGGCCTTCTCCGTTTCGAATGGCAGCGAGCTTTCGCAACAGGTAAACGACCTGCTTTCAGACAGGGAGAAACTGGAAGTCGTTTCGGCAAAAGCCGGAAAATACGTTCAGCAGCGCTCGGGAGCTACCAAAAAAATTATGGATGTGCTGGCCCCCACCATACGCAACAACAAAATCTAAATATTATTTTTTCGCACACCTGCTGTCCTTTCCTCAAAAGGGGTGAATTCCCTATTTAAAATACCCCGATCGTGACAATAAATGATCAAGCCCGGCCAAACCATAAACGACGACAGCCGTAACCACGGCAGCATGTTCCTGATACTCGGGGATACTCATATTGTAGGTGTCGCGTTCCGTGTGCCAGATTTCGCGATAGCTAAAGTTATAACCCTTCACGTCTTCCAGGCCAAAGCTTAAGGTTGGCACCCCGGCAACGGCAAAGGGTCCGCTGTCGGTACCCCAGGCTTTTACAGGCCGCTCCATTCCTTCACGCTTTTTCAGTTCGAAGGGGAATTCCGGATTTATACCATTGAGAGGTTGGCAGATTTGCTCCATATCGTTCCACATGGCTTCTGTTACGCTCAAACTTACCGGAGCCAGTGGTCCAGAGTCGCGGTTGAACATGTTTGAAATGCGCGGTAGCTTCTCAGCATTGCTATCCACCCAATGTTGTGATCCCCAAAGGCCAAACTCTTCTGCCGCAAACAGCATGACCAGTATGGTACGTTTTGGTTTGCCACCTGCAGCCATAATCAGCCGGGCTGCTTCCATGGTTGGCGTAGCGCCGGAACCATCATCCACCCCACCTGTAGCCACATCATAGGCATCCAGGTGACCGCCCATAATTACATATTCATCCGTAAATTCCGTACCGGGAATTATACCAATCACATTGTGATATTTAACCGGGCCCGGTTTGAAGAAATTCCTGATATCAAATTCAAGCATTACCTGCCTGCGCTCCTTCACCATGCGCTCAATTAGCTCAAACTGATGTTCGTCCAGTTTGATGTCAGGGGTAACCGGCAGGTTTTCAAAAGTCATAACCATTATATTTTTCCGATCATAAAGGGCAACCAGCGGTACCGGAGCTGACTGAATGATGCCCAGAATACCGGCTTCACGCATTTCGCGGTAAAACAGCGCCGGTTCGTCGTACGGATCCACGGCTTTATAGTTTTTCGGATCTTTGCTTTTATTGGTTCGGTTCAAATTCACAGTTTTAACATTGGCTGCGATGATACTGTCGCGGCGAAGATCGGCCTCAGTGGAAAAATCAATGGGAAAACCGTTGCTTTTCCCTGTAATCAACACCCAGGCACCTTTGAGCTGACGTTTCATGCGGTTAAATTCCTCCCGGGTTTTCGGCTCTGCCACCACATGCCCACGCTGAACCCCTTTGGTTCCTGATGTATAGGAAGGAGTAACAAAATGAAGGCCCATGGATTCCTCGCCCATCATGCGGCCAAACCAGGGGCCACGATTAAAGCCAACCGGCACGCTGCCCACTTCGTCCATCTCTACCTGCATGCCCCAACTTTTGAACCTGGAAGCAGCCCAATTCGCAGCATTCTCATAGGCATCAGAGCCAACCAAACGACCCCCGAAACGATTACACAACACATCGAGGTGTTGCATGGTCTGATTGTCGGTTTTGGCGATTTCAATAATGCGGGCAACCGTTGTATCGCTTTGTGCAAAAGTCGGCAAACACCAAATTAAAACATAAAACAGCGCGATTATTTTTTTCATAGGAGTCATTGTTTAGTCATCAAGTATTATTCTTTGAGCAAGGTCAGGATTATCGATTTGGAATTGAATGATGGAGAGACCGAATCCATCGTGGGCAGCATTAAAAGCCTGGGTGCGTCCAAACTTTTGTTGCCAATGGCCAGAAAGACGGGCGGATTCGTGAATATGTCCATGCATGGTGAGGTAAGGCTGTCGCTCCCGGATAAAGTTAAGTATGGCCTTGCTTCCCACATGAAGTGGAGATGAAACAGGCTTTCCAACTTCAGCCTGGTCGAGCAGACTTTGGTAAGGAGGCGAATGAAACAAGAAAACAGCCTTACTCATATCCGCGTCGGCAGTCAGCTTCTCCAGGTCTTCTGCTATGGTAGCTGCCGAAGTATCATCACTATCCACCGTGCGGAAACCTGCATCAGGAGGCAGGCTCCCTGTGCTGACAGCGTTCGAAATATCATACTTTTCCCAGTCCTTTAACAGAAAGGGCGTGGGCGGCACAAAAGGATACCCATAAATGGTATAGGGGCCAAACTTAAAAGAGGAGGTATTCAAATAGGTCCAGAGTTCCTTTTCGGCAGCTTCAACAAATTTTGGTTCTTCTACCCTATGGTCATCATTTCCCATAATTACAAACACTTCCGGATAGTTGCATCCCAACTGACTACGAACCTTTTTAAAGCCCGGAATTAAAAAATCAGATGCAAAATCAGGAATATTCTCCCCCTTCAGGCGCGCTGAACGATGAATATGTGGCAACAAGTCACCTCCCAAAAAGACAAAGGAAGGCTTATTGCGAATCATTTCCCTGAAAAGGAGTTCGTACCGGGAAATGCTGCCATGCAAATCAGATACAAAATAGCAGGTAGTCATATCATTAATTTTGGTATGTTGTCGCCTTAGGCAGCCTTGCATCACTAACCCAGTTAAAAGGGTAAAGTGATTTGAATTCCTTTTGCTGCTCCCTCAATCTTTCGATTACAATGGTATTTATCATATATTTACCGTTCAAAACAGTGCTCAAATAAATGGGCTGCAATGACTCAGCTAAAATAGCAAAATCTTATCTTTGCGGATAAATTATTGAAATAAAAACTCCTTATGTCAGAAAATGCACGCAAACCCATCATAGGAATTACTCATGGTGACATCAACGGAATCGGTTATGAAATCATTATTAAGGCACTGGCCGATGCCCGAATTTTTGAATCATTTACTCCGGTGGTTTACGGATCTTCGAAAGCGGCCTCCTATCATCGCAAGTTGATTAATGTAGGTGAACAGAACTTCAACCTTATCAAGCGGGCTGATGCTGCCAATGCCAAGCGGGCAAACATTATAAACATAGTAGAACAAGAGGTAAAAATTGACCTGGGTTCCTCCACCCCTCAGGCGGGTGAACTTGCACTGCTGGCCCTTGAACAGAGTACCGAAGACCTGAAAAAAGGATGGATTGATGCCCTGGTGACCGCGCCCATCAATAAAAAAAATATTCAAAGTGATGCCTTTAATTTTCCCGGTCACACCGAATATCTGGCCAATAAGTTTGATGTAAAGGATTACCTTATGCTAATGGTTAGTCAGAACCTCCGAATTGGTGTAGCTACCGGACATATCCCATTGAAACAGGTGTTCAATGCCATTACTGCTGATTTAATCGCCCATAAAATCAGGATCATGCACCAGTCACTGGTACAGGACTTCGGTCTTACCAATCCACGCATTGCCGTGTTGGGGCTAAACCCACATGCAAGCGATGACGGATTAATTGGTTCAGAGGAAAAAACAGTGATTCAACCTGCCATTGATAAGGTTTTTTCGGAAGGTATTATGGCCTTTGGCCCCTACCCTGCTGATGGTCTGTTTGGTTCATCCACCTTTACCAAGTTTGACGGTATCCTGGCCATGTATCACGACCAGGGTATGCTGCCGTTTAAGACACTTGCCTTTGACTCGGGCGTGAATTTCACCGCCGGACTGCCTTATGTACGCACTTCCCCTGCCCATGGCACGGCCTATGAAATTGCAGGTAAAGACATGGCCTCAGCCGAATCGTTCAGGGCAGCGCTTTATCTGGCCTGTGACATCATCAATCATCGGAAAGAATATGAGGAGATGAGCAGCAACCCCTTGAAAATAAGCAAACAAGATGTCGAAAGATAAGCCCATATCATGGAGCTGACTTACACCTTAAACACCATTCAGCAACTCATAGGAGGCAAGCTGTTCGGTTTAGATACCGATGCACCGGTTGACTTGTTGCTTACCGACAGCAGGCGTACCTCTTTTCCGCGGCGTACCTTGTTTTTTGCCCTCATTACCCAACGAAACGACGGACATAAATATATTGACCATCTCATTGCCAACGGGGTCAGGTATTTCTGTGTTTCACGCTTACCTCAGCCGCTGCCGGCCGGCTGTGGGTTTCTGCTGGTAGATGACACCCTGCTTGCTTTTCAACAATTGGTTGCCGCACATCGGGCACACTTCAATATTCCGGTAATTGGCATCACCGGCAGCAACGGCAAAACCATTGTAAAAGAATGGCTTTGGCAATTGCTCTCGCCGGAAAAAGCCATTATGAGAAGTCCCAAAAGCTACAATTCGCAAACGGGAGTACCACTATCGGTCTGGCAACTCAATGCGATGCATCAGCTCGGTATATTTGAAGCCGGAATCTCAGAACCCGGTGAAATGGAAAGGCTGGAACCCATCATCCAGCCTACACTGGGCATATTCACCAATATCGGACATGCCCATGACCAGTTCTTCACTACACAAACACAGAAAATCAACGAAAAACTGGAACTTTTCAAACGGGCAACGCTTCTTATTTACTGTCGCGATCACGAAGAAATTCATCAACAAATAAACATCCTGCTGCCAAACCTCCCTGTTTTTACCTGGGGGGAAACGCCGGATACAACATTGCACATCACCAAAATCCTCCCCATTCAACATACCACCCGCATTGAAGGGAACCATCTGGGTCAGTCACTTTCCATCATCATTCCTTTTACCGATGAAGCTTCTGTCGAAAATGCCATTCATTGCTGGGCAGTGATGTTGTTGATGGGTTATGGTGCTGAAATTATTTCGCATCGTATGCTCCTTTTACAACCCGTTGCCATGCGCCTGGAATTGAAGGAAGGCATCAACAATTGTTCGGTAATTAACGACACTTACAGTTCTGACCCGGAGTCTCTCGCTATTGCCCTCGATTTTATGGCCAACCAACATCAGCACGAACACAAAACAGTGATTATAAGTGAGCTGAAACAAAGCATGGCCGATGAAGATGCGCTTTATGCTTCCATTGCGGATATGCTTGAAAACAAAGGTATCAGCAGGCTCATTGGCATTGGGCTGGCACTAAAAGCCCACAAGAAACTGTTCAGCATGCCATCTGAATTTTACGATGATACGGCTGGTTTTATTGCTGACTTTAAGGCTGCAAACTTTAATAACGAAACCATACTCATAAAAGGTGCGCGGGTTTTTGGATTTGAAAAAATTAGTGATCTGCTTCAGCAGCGTTCGCATGAAACCGTGTTGGAGGTCAATCTGGATGCACTGGTGCACAACCTGAATTACTACCGTTCATTGCTCCCTGCTGAAACGGCCGTAATGGCTATGGTTAAGGCATTCTCCTATGGCAGTGGAAGTTATGAGATAGCCAATGTACTGCAATTTCACCGGGTTGATTATCTGGCCGTGGCTTACGCGGATGAAGGGGTGGAATTGCGTAAAGCAGGCATCCACATGCCCATTATGGTAATGAACCCTGAAGAGAGTGGCATGGAAAGTATTCTCCGGTTTAAGCTTGAGCCCGAAATTTATAACTTCCGCTCGTTAAACCTCTTATTGCGTGCCCTCAAATATTATGGTTTCTCACCGGAGCAGTCGGTCAACATCCACATTAAACTTGATACAGGCATGCACCGGCTGGGATTTGAAGAAGCCGATATTAATGAGCTGACCCTCAGACTAAAAGAAAATCCGGAACTGAGGGTTCAATCTGCTTTTTCGCATCTGGTGGGAAGTGAAGATCCGGCCATGGATGATTTTACCCGACAGCAATTCTCGCGTTTTGATGCAATGACCAGTCAGTTAAAGCAGGGTCTGGGCTATAAATTCCTTCGGCACATCCTCAATTCAGCGGGCATCCGACGCTTTCCGGAAGCTCAGTTCGATATGGTTCGTCTCGGCATTTCACTTTATGGCATTTCAGGCGACACTTTGGAACAGCAAAGTCTGGAAACGGTAAGCAGCCTAAAAACCAGCATTTCACAGATAAAAATCATTGCCGCCGGGGATTCCGTGGGCTACAACCGCGCCTGGAAATCAACCCGGAACACCGTAATTGCCACCGTACCCATTGGCTATGCCGATGGCCTGAGCCGGCAATTGAGCAATGGTGCAGGCAGTATGATAGTAAACGGACAACGGGCACCGGTAATCGGGAACATTTGTATGGATATGACCATGCTGGACATTACCGGGATTCCTGCTGCTGAAGGAGACGAAGTGGTGGTTTTTGGCAATGAGCCAACTATTGCTGAACTGGCCCATTCCATCCATACCATTCCTTACGAAATCCTTACCGGAATATCACGCAGGGTTAAACGCATTTATTTTCAGGAATAATATTTTCGAATCCCGCGCCGCCTCTAGAGGACGGACACGCCTCAAATCCTCAAATCAAAAACCCCGATCGCCTTACCCAAGAAAACCTAACAGGTTGGAAGAAAGCCTGTTAGGTTGCTTACGCTAAACGACTCAACGATTCAACACCTCAACAAATCATCAAATCATCAAATCATCAAATCCCGCCTAAGGCGGACGAACAGGCTTGAGCGCAGCGAAATCCCGAGAGGAGGAACGACGATTCGGGACTCAAATCCCTACATCAATCCTATTTCGGAATACCTTATTCCACTGCCTGTTCACTTTGCCCCAATCCACCAGGCTGTAGAATGCCAGCAACACTCCACTAATTGTGATGGCCTGTATGCGGTAAGTAAACCAATAATGCACATAAGAATGGTTGGCTGCACCAAAAAACCAAATATAAGGCAATGCAGCCACCACTATAAATAAAATCACGCTGGATAATCCCCGCTTATTGAAAAAGAAAGGACTGAGCAGCAAGGGAATTATCAGTAAAATATTGATAAACACCAAAGGTATTAAGTTGAAATTTCTCACAATGGCATCCACCCTGCTGATGTCCTGACTTCCGGCCCTTCTCAGGAATTGATTCGTAATATCTGCCACTATATCTAATTCGGCAAACGGAATGGTGACGATCATTTTCATAGCCCAGGCTCCGGTGTAGGCAACAATCCAGAGCAGCCCGAAAAGCACCAGTTGTCTGAAGCCAGACCAAAGATCTTTTTTCAGGTTGTTTTCTTCATCGCGCAGGCTGACCCAAATCAGCATGGGAATACCCAACGTAAGCAAGGGAGCAGTCAGCAGATCAAAATAGGTGGTGACCGCCCCTGAAATAAAGAATAAAACTGCCGGGTTCTTCTTTCGGTGCATCCATCTAATTAAAATAAAACTCATAAGGATAGCGATAATCAGTACCGGGGACATTTGCATGGAAAACTGCATTACATAAACATTCATAAAGAATAAGCCTGAAATCAGCAATAAAGCTTTTAAAGCGCCCATTTCCCTGTAAAGCAACATACCAAACAATGCCATAAGCAGTGAGGTGATCATAAAAATGATCCATTTGATTTCATTATAATCGGTAAAGGCATAAAATATCCTAAAAAAGTATGAATTGCCGTGCCAATAACGGGCATAGAAAAAATTGGGGCTTTTGGTGTTATTTTGAACATTATACTTTACCCATTTCCATTGCGAAGCATACGGAGAGCCATAGTCTATCCGGCCCCTACCCAACAAAGAGGATTTCAAAATATCATGATTATCAACGGTATATATAATGTTGGTGATCAATCCATCCATGGCATAATCGGGTCGGTGATTCATGCCTTCGATAATCATATGTGGATAGCTCGGCTGATTTTCCATATATTTCAGGCTGTTTTCAATATTACTTCTCACCGCTTTGTCCGGGATGAGACTCGAAAGCATAGAAAACCCAATAAAAAGTAGAATAAGAACAATAAACACTTTTAGATAATACAGTGTGAGTTTTAGTGCCTTGGATTTTGATGGTGCCATTGGTTTCTTGTTAGGGTTTAATTAGGCTGTGGGTCTGTGGTTTTTAAAAGGCAGGTGTAAAAATATTGAATACTTGCATTTGTAAATTGAATTTCATAATCAGAGCTATGGTTAAGTTATTCTTTTGGCTTAATGACGGGTTTTGGATATCGCCCTTCTTTTGCAGCTTCATAATCAGGGAATACCAATAAATCATTGAATCTTTCGGTTCGCTTTAAACGTCCAAATGAATCCCAGTAAGCTTCTTTGGTCATGGAAACATAATGAATGGTACCATTAAAATATTGTTGTACCTGAAAAATATTATGCCCTATAAAAATTACTGCAATCAGGAATGAGGCAATTTTAATTCCCCAATTTTTATGGATCAGCAAATAATGAAACACAGCCGCCAGGGGGAAAGCCAGCAATCCATACATGTCGATAAAAGCCCGGTTGCCGTAGCTGCCACCATACCACCACAACCACCAGGAGGCCAGTACATAAGTATTGATCAGGAAATAGAAAAAAACCGGTATAAAAAGCTGGCGATGCCGGCGATAAAGGGGTATGAAACCAAGCAGCGCTATCAGCATTACAGGTGTATATACCAGCCAGCCTTTACGGTAGCTCAGCAAAATGTTGGCAAACTGAGGGTTGCCGAAGAAAAACCTGCCTCCATCACCATAGCCGTTGAATAAAAATTGCCCACTCGTCATTTTCCAATAGATGATTTGTGGGGTACACATCAGCAAAAATGCGAAAATGAAAACTAAAACATGTTTCCACTGATGAAGAAACATTGTTGTCCGTTTTCTAAGATCGTCTAACGAGCCAATGTTCCACAGGGGAATAAGGATCAAAGCGACCATATTGGTAGGCCGCACTAATGCAATCAACCCAGCCGAAATACCCATTAAAACAGCCCAGCCAATTCCCGGATTTTTATAATAAGAAGAAGTGTTGTAAACAAGCCAGATGATAAGAAAAAAACTGTATGCATGGCTAAATGCAGCTTCGCGTGTAGCATAATAAAGAAAATTGGTCGCAAAGATGGTGCACAATAAGGTTAATGCAATAGCAAGGTCAGTAAAGTGCGGTTTAAGCAATTTTCTGATTAGAACAAATCCTAAAATGGTGTAAAAAAGCGAGCTGAGCAACAAGGCGAGCTTATAAGGCGAGGAAAAACCCATGGCTTCCTGACCGGTAATTTTAAGGAAATAATGAAACGGAATTACAAAGGGTGCGTACATCATAGACGTACCCATGGTGGTCATAATTACAAGATTACCATTGGGAGCAGTTACAGGCCAAAATTGATGTTTAAATTTACCAGGATCTTCTTTTACAAAGTCAAGTCGCAAATCGTGATATACCAACAGGGCAGGGAGGTATGCATAATAGTGCATTACATCACCACCCCAGATATATTTATGACTTCTATATTCACCAATATAAAAAACTCTAAACAGGAGCACCAGTGCAATTAAAAATATTGCCCAACCCGAAAAATTCCATTTTAAAAAAAATGCATATCGGTTTTTAAACATCTAAATCAGTTTTACTTTTAAGAAGCAAAAGTATAAAAATTAAGCCTAATGCTTTGTTCTTATTAAACGCATTCTTGTAGATGTATAATATATGGTGAATATCTTAACAATTTAGAAAGGGTAAATTGTATGCCGGAAGAAGTTAAAGCTCGGATAATAATATTTCTGCAAGAAAAAGAAAGTCATGGGATAAAGGAAATGCTTCAAGCGTGGATCCGGGCCTTTGGCGATTTATTGAAAATTTAGAAATAACTAAAGCAAATCTTAATTTACTTCCCTACTTTTGTGCGTTCAAATCTCATAAAAGGCACCCCTCAACGATGTAAGAATGGTTTTTAGCAGTAGCCTTTTTCTTCTGTACTTTTTGCCGGTCTTTTTATTGCTCTATTATACTGCCGGAGCAAAGGTTAAGAACTATGTTGCGCTGGCCGCCAGTCTGTTTTTTTATGCCTGGGGGGCACCTGACTTTATCTTTATTGTTGCAGGTTCCATAGTTATTGATTTTTATGCGGTAAGGGAGATGCACCAATCCACCGGCCGCAAAAAAAAGTTGTTGGTAGCATTCTCTATTGCACTCAATATAGGCTTGTTGCTCTATTTTAAGTATGCCAACTTTTTTGTCGAAAATTTCAATGATTTGCTCGGGGCTTTTGGGGGCAAGCCTTCCGATTGGACCAAAGTAGCCTTGCCCATAGGAATCTCCTTTTTCAGTTTTCAAAAGATGACCTACGCGGTGGATGTTTATCGTAAGGTGCATGCGCCATTGAAACGCATTAGTGATTTCGCACTCTATATTTTGATGTTTCCGCAGTTGATTGCCGGCCCTATAGTTCGTTTTAACGAAATAGCCGATCAGCTTGAAGACCGCCGCTACAATGAAAATATAGACAACCGCCTCACCGGATTTTTCAGGTTCGCGCTTGGGTTGGGCAAAAAGGTGTTGATTGCCAATGTGATGGGTGAATATGCCAATTCCGTGTTTGCCCTGAATCCATCGGACATGAGCACCGCCACTGCCTGGATGGGTGTGATTGCCTACGCTTTCCAGATTTATTATGACTTTGCCGGTTATTCCGACATGGCCATCGGCCTGGGGCGGATGATTGGTTTCGACTTTCTCGAAAACTTCAACAATCCGTACATTTCGCAAAATATCTCTGAATTCTGGAGGCGCTGGCACATCTCATTAGGCCGTTGGATGCGCGACTACTTGTATATTCCCCTGGGAGGCAACCGGGTAAGCACCCGCCGCATGTATTTCAACCTGTGGTTTGTTTTCCTTATTTCTGGTTTCTGGCACGGCGCCGCCTGGACTTTTGTTATCTGGGGCGCCTTTCACGGGTTCTTCCTCATTGCCGACCGCCTGTTCCTGTTGAAGTTCTATTCCCGAATTGGCAAATACCCATCTATTGCCATCACTTTTGTGATTACCTTAGTCGGATGGGTATTTTTCAGGGCCGAAACCCTGCCCTATGCCATTGATTTTACCGGACGTATGTTTAGTTTTACCAACGGTCCGGCTGTTTATATCAGTCAGAAAGTCTGGATTATGCTTATCATTGCGGTGTTCTTTGGCTTCTGGGGCGCCTTTGGGAATATTGAAAAATGGCAAATGAAACTGTTTGCTAAAAAACAACGATTGTCAACCCTGGTAATAATGACATTTGCCTCTATATTACTGTTTGTTATCAGCCTGGCGTCAATTACATCATCGGGTTTCAACCCATTCATTTATTTTCGATTTTGATATGAAGTGGTTTAAAAATATCATGTATGGTCTGTTGATGCTGATGTTGGCTCTCCCGCTAATACAGCGGACGATGCCCATAGTTAGGGAAACTCCCCTGCAAGGATATTTTTCCATCCCCAAAAAGCCATCAATCACTAAAGACTCCATTCTCGATGGTACTTTTCAGGAGGCTTACAACAATTATTTTGAACATACCATTGGATTTCGTCCTACTCTGGTGCGCATCAATAACCAGATGGCCTTTTCTGTTTTTGATACCGCCCTGGCCAATGGGGTGATTATAGGTAAAAAAAACTATCTGTACGAAATTAACTACATCAAAGCCTACAAAGGCTGGGATTACCAGGGCGATTCAATGATTGAGGCTCATGCCCAAAAAGCAGCATTTGTTCATAAAGAGTTAACTGAAGCAGGCAAAACCCTGCTTTTTGTATTTGCACCAGGCAAAGCCACCTTTTTCCCTGAATATATCCCGGAAAAATACATGCAACGGCCATCAGGTGAAAAGACAAACCATCAGGCATTTATCGAAAAGTTTGAAAAACATAGGCTTCCCTACATTGATTTCAATAGTTGGTTTGTGCAGATGAAAGATACCGCTTCTTATCCGCTTTATCCGCAATGTGGCATCCATTGGAGTGCTTATGGCGTTGCCCTGGCTACGGATTCATTGATCCATTATCTTGAAAAAGAGCGAGGTATTGACATGGTAGATTTCACCTGGAATGGTTTTGATTTACCTGATACCCTAAGAGGCGCTGACTATGATATTGGCGATGGCATGAACCTGCTTTTTAATATACCCCATTATCCTATGGCCTATCCCAGGACGAAATTTAGCAAGTATGATGATAAAGTACGGCCCAATGCGATTGTAGTAGCGGATAGTTATTACTGGAATATTTTTGGGAAAGGGTATTCAAGTCGATTGTTTAACGATAATAATTTCTGGTACTACAACAAGGAGGTGCATAACCCTGAATGGCCTGCCCCGCGCAAGACTGAAGAATTAGACATGCTCGAAGAACTGAGCAAAGCCGATGTAATTGTTGTTATGGCTACCGAAGCTAACTTGTCCCGTTTCCCTTATGGATTTATTGACCGGGCCTATGAAACCCTCACACAAAATAAGATGGAATCAGGTTCGCTTATATCCTGGGGTCAAAAAGAAAAGGAAATTCAGCGTATTATGAAAAGTGTTGATGTAAATCCCGAATGGAAAGCCAAAGTTGTACAAAAAGCCCTGGGCAGGAAAATCAGCTACGAAGAAATGCTTAAACTGGATGCCATCTGGATTTGGGAAAACAAGCGGAAGTAAGCAGTTTAGTCTTTCATGCTAAATAGTACCCTTCAAACGATTAAATTTCAACATATTCAGCCATAATTTTCATGGTTTCTCAACTCTATTAATTTGTCACGTACCTTTATTGCACTCTAATCCTCTTTTTTTATGAAAATTGCCAGATATTCCGTGTTTGCCGTATTTGTTATAGCAACTGTCATTTTCGGGGCTAAAATATTCTTTCCTCAGACCAACATATTGGCGTCCGATAATTTTGGATATTATTTGCATCTTCCGGCACGTTTTATTTACGATGACGTTGCATTAAAGGGCGATTGGATTACTACCATTAATGACAAATACAACAATACTGCAACTTTTTATCAATTGATGCAATCGCCCAAAGGCGGTACCATTGATCGTTTTTTTTGTGGTATGGCTATACTTTGGACACCGGCATTTTTTGCCGGACATTGGGCAGCCGGAATTCTTGATTATCCTGCGGATGGATTTTCTGCCCCTTATCAATGGGCATTGATGCTTTATGGTGCCATTTTCGCAATCATCGGTCTTATATATTTGCGGAAAGTATTACTTGAATTCTTTTCCGATGGGGTAACCGCCATTACCTTGATAATTATGTTCCTGGGAACCAACCTTTTCTTTTTTACCGGCATTGGCAATGATGTGCCCCATGTTTACATTTTCACCTTGTTCGCTGCGCTTATATACTATACCATCAAATGGCATAAAGCGCATCAATGGTTCTATATGCTGGCCATTGGATTGGTAGGTGGACTTATAGTTGCAGTAAGACCTTCCGAAATGATAGTTATGGCAATTCCGGCGTTTTGGGGGGTAACCAGTTGGGAGACATTTAAAAATAAACTGAACCTGGCATGGGAACACAAGTTTCAAATATTGGGCGCATTTATACTGGTAGGATTACTGTTTCTGCCACAATTGCTTTACTATCGTATATATGCCGGTGAGTATTTTGTTAATATCTATGATGACGCCGGCTCTACCCTTAATCTGCTTAATCCACGCTTAGGTTATGTATTGTTTGGTTTCAGAAAGGGATGGTTTATCTATTCGCCCCTAAGCATTTTGGCAGTTATGGGGCTGATTTTCACCTGGAAAAACCAAAGAGTATATTTTTGGCCTGTACTTATTTACCTGGTGGTGAATATTTACATCATTGCATCGTTTACCAGCCTGGTAAGTTATGGATGGAGGGCTTTTGTTCAATCCTATGCCATACTCACCCTGCCCCTAGGGAGCCTTGTTTTTGTTTTGACTAAGATGAAAAGAGCCGGCAAAATAGTGGTTGCTGTGGTACTTCTTCCTTTTTTTGCACTTAATATACATCAGGCGTGGCAAGTGAGAATGGGTATAATTAGTGGCTCCAGAATGACCAAATCATACTACTTTAGTATAATTGGTAAAAACAGGGTTACCGATACTGATAGAAACAAGTTGTTGATTGAGCGTCCTCTTACTTCTGTTGATGAAATTGACGAGAAAGTCGTCATGTTTAACTCTAATGTATTTTTCTTATCATTTGATGATAATCTGCCCGACTCCCTGGTGCAGCACCAGCCTAAAAGTGCACCGGGGATGCTGAGGATGAGTAAAGACAACCCATTTTCACCGGGATTAAAAGAGCCTTACAATCGTTTTTCATCAAATTATTTTTTCTACTTAAAAGGAAGTGTTTGGGTTTATGGTAACAGTGAGGATATTCAGGAAAATTTACACCTGGTATTTAGTACTAAAAACAAGAGTGACGGAGAGCTAAAATATCGGGCTTACTCGTTTGCAAATCAACAAAAGGAATTTATACCAGGGCAGTGGAACCTGATCACAGCCGATTATCTCACCCCCGAAGTTCAATCAAAAGATGAGATTGTTCAGTCATATATCTGGTACAATGGAAACGATGAAGTATGGATTGATGATTTTAAAATTGACCTCTATACTGAAAAATAAACAGGTTGATTTTGCTACAGAAATAAAATGGGTGGCCAAAGAAAAGCCGCCCATTTTAAGTAGTGTCAGGTATATAATCCGGCATTTTTAATACTCGAAAATAAATTTAAAATCATCAAAATAAGTTAGCTTTTTGGCTCCGGTAGCAAATAGATTGATTTCCTGCTCTGGCTTAATGGGCTTGTCTATGGTAAAATAGGCGGTAAATTCATTCCATTGGTTGGTGGCAGGATTTACAGCATCAAAATTATATGCCTTCCATATATAGGAGGAGCCGTTATCATTTATTTCCATAATAAATCCTGCTTTCTCATTGGGTTCCGTAAAGTAATACCACCCATTGACTACTACCCGCCTGGGTAATTTAGCGTTGAGATTTTCAAAAGTCTCACGAAAAGTTAGGGAATACCCGTGTTCATCATTAACTCTGGATACATAATTACCTGAATGAGCTGGTATTTCGTCCATTTTATAAATGGAAAAGCCATTTCTCCAATAAGAAGGCAGCGATGCAGCATTTTCCATGTCAGTTGCTATAACCATCCGGTTTTCATCTATCTCCGGACTGGAGTCCGTTGTTCCTTTTTGGTCGGTAGAAGACCCTGGGTTGTGAGTACATGCAGAAAACATGCCGGCAGCAAACATTAGAATTAGAAATTTTTTCATTTTTGTTTCGGTTTTATCAATTTTAGATGCAAAATTACACTATTGTATCCAGTTAATGTATATGGGTGGAAGAATTATTTGATTCAGGCACTTCAAAAGTCACTCCTCCATACACCACGAAACGTTAACAAGCGCAGTTGGACTGCGAAGTCAGCAATTCGTTTCTTATGATTATCGGGATCTGAACAGACAAATAAAAGCAAATTACTCAGGTGCTGCAACATCAAAGTCTTATCTTTGCGCTAAATTAATGATAAGCAAGCCTTCAGCCAACTGGCATAAGCCAGGGTTATCATTCCTTATGAAAAACTCATGGGAAGTTCTAAGGTCTAAAATGCTGTATTTCAGAATGTAGCAAATTAAAAAAACAAAGATAAGGATGAAAAAATTATCCATCATCATTCCGGCTTATAACGAGGCCCCCACCATTCATCTGATACTGGACAAGGTGATTGACACGAAATTATTTTATGAAGTAGAGAAGGAAATCATTATTGTGGATGACTTTTCTACCGATGGAACTTCTGATGCAGTAGAGCAGTTTTCCAAAGCCCGCCCCACGGTTAACATCCGCACATTCAGGCAACCCAATAACCAGGGGAAAGGTGCGGCCATACACAAAGGCATTGACCTGGCCACCGGCGATTTCGTCATTATTCAGGATGCAGATTTGGAGTATGACCCTGCTGATTACAATCTCTTGCTCAAACCCATGATGAACGATGTTGCCGATGTGGTGTATGGCTCCCGATTTATGGGAATGGGCCCGCATCGTATACTGTTTTTCTGGCACTCCATTGGAAATCAATTTCTTACTTTCCTGTCGAACATGTTCACCAACCTGAACCTTACCGATATGGAGACCTGTTATAAAATGTTCAGGGCCGATATCATTAAAAGCGTTAAACTCACGGAGCCCCGCTTTGGTTTTGAGCCGGAAGTTACCGCGCGCATTTCACGGGTAAAGAATATCAGAATTTACGAAGTCGGCATCTCTTACTATGGGCGTACTTACGATGAAGGCAAAAAAATCGGGGCAAAGGACGGGTTCAGAGCCATATACTGCATACTAAAGTATAATATCTTTGACCGGAAGGTGTACCGGTAATAATGGATTTGGGATGGCAGATTGCGGATTGAAAATTCCCTGCAAAGATGCAAAGACACTCGAAGTTTTTTTTGATTTCGGCTCAACCAATCACCATTCACCAATCACCAATCACCAATCACAGATTCGGATTGCAGATTTTAGACAGGATTTACAGGGTTTACAAGATTTCAGTCAAAGCTAAATTTTTAAACCGCTAATTTCACGAATTAACTCTAATTGTTTTTACCACACCTCTATTCCTCCCGCCTGAGACGGGCAGGCACAGATCACAGATCACAGATTACAGATTACAGATCACAGATCACTGATCACTGATCACCCAAAAATCATCAATATTAAAATCGGCGCTTTGACCGCCCCAGAAAAATACCTGTACTTCATCGCCTGCTTTGGCACCTTTCGGGAAAGCACTAAGCTTTGCAACGTTAGTCCACTTTCTGTCTGTTACTTGATAAGTGCGGGAGCCGGCTGAAAATGACCGGATAACTTTTTCACCACGCCGCTGCAATATTATCAGTGCGGAATTTTCAAAATTGCCCTTCACCCTGGCCCGCACGAAAATTTCAAACGGGATATTTCCCTCCTTTTCAGTAACTTTCCACCGGTAAGCAAAACTACCGGGATGCAGGCTGTCAATCTTATTTGAAAACTTACCGCTAACCGAAACGGAATCAGCCAGTCGCTTATTATCCCCACTCCAGCCGGGATATTCGGCTTCAAAATCATTCAGTGACGAAAAACCCTCAGGCTGTTTGCCTGAATCGTAAACCTTCATGTTCCCAAATTTAAATTGAGCCTCCTTTACCAAAACCGGCCATTTTTGGCGGATGGCCGCGACTGTTTCCGGCCTTTCGGCAGCACAGAGGTTGAGTACCCCTACCCTGCTCCCACTCATGCTGTCAGCTAAATCAAGCCAATGACTGAGGCCATAGTCATAAGTGAGGTTGGCATAGAAAACACGACCGGCAAATCCTGCGTCTTCAAGTGATTTGTCCATGAAGGCCGAATCATCCACATTCAACAAAATGCTGTTTACGCCCGAATCAGTGAGCTCATTGGCTGCCCTTTGATACGCCCGCTGCTTTGTGTATTCATAAGAGGAATAAAATCTATTCAGGAACAGGCCACTCACAAGCAGCCACATTGCCAACAATATTCCAAAGCGGGTATTCCGACGGTGCAGTGGCAGGCTAAACCAAACGATTAATGAAATCAGCACCAGCAGGGTAATGTACGATACCAGGAATCCGGCTATCACCAGTTTATTGCGATACAAAAACTCAACATTGTGGCTGCCCGGGGGCAGGATGACGCTGATAAACAGACGGTTGGAAACCAGTATTTCAGCAGGTTTACCATTCACCTTAACTTTCCAGCCCGGATACATGGACTGCAGCAGGGTAAGGGCAACCGGGGTCTGATTATTCACCTCAGCTCTGGCATAGCCGGGATAAAAGGAAACCACCCTCAATGAATCACCGGGAGAGCTACGCAATTGTGAAAATGCTTCACGGAAATCTGCATCATTTACAAATAACATCTTCGGATTATTCATGTAATCAACGGTTTCCTTTGCAGAGAAAGGCATGATTTTGTCTGAAAGATAAATAACTCCATTTCCCTGAATGGTCTGTGCAAGTTTAGGCAGGGAATCCATTAAGTAATCATAGTTATTCAGCCGGAAGGAGTTATAGCCTTCGGCCGAAACCGTTTTGGTATAAATAGAGGCATTTCTCCACAGCACCGAAAAACCAGTGTTGCGTTCGCTGTTCATCGCCACGGTTGAGTGAATTTGCGGCAGCGGAAATCCATCGGGACGCTGTTGAAGATTTTCCGAAAGTTCCACCGGATTTACATCTACTGAAGCAACCGTATAATACATATTCAGTTGCACCGCAATAAACATTTCCATAAAGATAAGCAACGGCAACATCAAACTGATTTTGGGTCGCCGCTTCTTTATCATGAAAAAGAAAATTACCAGTACGATTAATTGGATCAATGCATGCACCAACATGTGTTCCTGCCGGGAGGCCAGGGTCAGCCAGGTAGAAAAGTCAGCCACCGGTTGAAAAAAGGAGAATGACTTCAGATTAACATCCTTTATGGCATAAATAAACAATCCGGTAATGATTAACGTCATAAAAAGAGTGATGCCGATGAGCGGTTTCCGGTAACGGTCGGAATCGGATAGATAATTCCCAAGTCCCACTGCGCCACCTAAAACAAAAGCCAGTACAGTAAAATAGCTAAAGAAGCTTGAATGCCTGAACAAATCAAGCAGCGGGAATCCATGGTACAACGCTGCACGAACGGGTGTATATTCACCAAAAGCAGCCAGCAGTGCCACCAATCCAAAAGTCAGCATCACATAAAAGAGCAGCTTTTGTTTCTTAAAGAATGTCAGGACAAAGAATATCAGCACCAGCATTCCTGCATAGGCATTGTTCATGGAGATGTCTGTGGCATACCAGTCCAGGTCCTTTACCGTAGCAAAGGGGAGCAGGAAGGAAATGGCCGAGCGGGGCGAAAAGGGCATAAACCACGCATCTTCAAGCGATAAGCCACCCAACCGGCCTATGTGTGGGGCAACCTGCAGGAAAGTGACTGCAATCACCGAAAGAGAAAGGGCCGTTACCAATGTCAGCAAGGTATTCAGCCACAGCAATCTCCAGGCTTTTCTGGATTGTTGCTGTCTGAAATACCGGATAAAAATGGCAATGAAAATGGCAGCCAGCAGATAAATCAAAATGGCCCACATGGCCTGATAGCCGCCGGTAACCAACAGGAAAGCAAAAACTGCTGTACGTAGAATATCCCTTAAATCAAGGTTTTGTTGCAGACGAATGAAATAGAAGAGCACAAAAGGTATCCAGGTGGCGGCAATAATGCCAAACATTTCCTGTCCATGTCCCACAAAAAAGCCGCACATCAGGTAAGCGGCTCCGGCCACAAAAGAGGCCCGCCAATCACTGGTAAAATGAGTGCTCAGCAGGTACATGCCCAGCCCCGCCAGCGAAAGGTGCAACACAAATAGCAGGTGGAGGGTGAGGTAGGAATAGCCGGTAGTTAAACCTATCAAAAAAGTTTCGGGATACCAAACCGATCGCAGGTCGGCATGAATGGGATAACCGAAATGGGTGTAAGGATTCCAGAACGGGAAAACCCCGTTTTGCAGGCACTCGCCCACGTGATAACGCCAGGGAAGATAGCAGCCCAGCATGTCCCACTTCAGGCTGTTTTGCAACAACGCAACTTGCCAGTAAGCAATTACCGTAAGCAATAAAAAAGCAAGGAACATGTATATGATCCTGGGCTTGTTTTGAGGCATAATTTCAGTGACTGATTTACTGAGGCGAATTTAAGATAAAAATCGAGAGCTGCAACATCGTAAAATCCTTATCTTAGCCACGCCAAAGAAAAAACAGCCCTATGGATTTCTCAGTTTCGGTTGTAATACCCTGTTTCAACGAACGCGACAACCTGTCCGTTCTTTATCAGCAGCTTATAGAAATCCTGCAAAATTATCCTGCCCATGAAATGCTTTTTGTGGACGATGGCAGCAGCGACGATAGTCTCGAAATCATAAAGAACATAGCAAAAGACGATGAAAAGGTCCGTTACATTTCGCTTTCGCGAAATTTCGGGCATCAGCATGCGCTCAAAGCCGGCCTCGACCATGCCACAGGCGATTGCGTAATCAGTCTGGATGCCGACCTGCAGCACCCGCCCCAACTTATCCCGGTACTCATCGAAAAATGGCAGCAGGGTTTTGATGTAGTGAATACCATTCGTGGGAGACAACAATCGCTGCCATTAGGCAAACGCCTTTCATCCGGCATGTATTACCGACTGGTCAACACATTGAGCAATGTTGAAATAAAGCCGGGAGCTGCCGATTTCAGATTGCTCGACCGCAAGGTGTTGGATGCACTGAAACAGTTTAATGAAAATTACCTCTTTCTTCGCGGACTGATTCCGTGGCTGGGTTTCAGGCAAACAGAAATTAATTTTGAACCGGCAGAGCGCCATGCCGGCAAAACCAAATATTCCTTTATGCGCATGTTGCGTCTTGCCCTGGATGGCATCACCTCCTTCAGCAGCCGGCCACTGTATCTCTCCATTGCTTTGGGCGGGATCATTGCCGGACTGGCTTTCCTTTACGGGATGTATGCCCTTTACATGTACCTTTTTACCGAGGCCACCCTTCCCGGCTGGACTTCAACCACCGCCAGTGTATTGTTTATTGGCGGCATACAACTGATAATGATTGGCATCATCGGCATTTACCTGGGAAAAATGTTTATGGAGAATAAAAGGCGGCCAAATTACGTGATTGGTTCAAAAAACTTTTAAGGACGCATTTCTAAAATGCAAATACTGCCCCAGGTAGATACGCTGAAAACCAAGGCCTTACCCTATTTCATCACCTCTGTCAGTGCAACGTAATTGAACAGGTAGCAATTCGAAAAATCTCTAATCTTAGTACTTTTGCAAAGCAATTGACCTTATTAATGCTGCAAATAATGAATCTAAAAAGCTCGCTGAAAGAAACCCTGGCCTCTAATTGGGCAATTCCGCTGCTTCTGTTTAGTGTTGGTTTCTTATGGAAGTTGTTTTTTATTTCCCATCGTGATATCTGCCTCGATGAACCCTTTACCATTTTTCATGCTCAGCAAAGCATCAGCCATATTTTAGCACTTTCCGGCACAAGGTGAACCCAACCCGCCGCTTTTTATGCTGTTGCTTCATTTCTGGATAAAACTATTTGGGATAGGTGTTACCGCTGTCCGGATGCTTCCGCTTATTTTTAACAGCCTTACCGTTGTTTTTATTTATCTCACGGGCAAAAGATTTTTTAATTTTTGGGCCGGGCTGATTGCCTCCGGTATGTTTTTGCTGTCGAATTTCCACTTTTTTCATGGCCTGGAAGTTCGTACCTACTCTTTGCTTTCATTAGTAACGGCCTCGTCGCTCTATTTTTATTTGCGCTTAATCAAAGAACCGGGAAATGTTAAAATGCTGATTTCACTGGTTCTGTCAAACCTGGCAATGGTGTATTCACATTATTTTGGATGGTTTGTCATTTTTATGCAATTTATTGCCGGGCTCCTCTATTTGAAGGAAAAGCAGGTATTAAAAAGCCTTTTGATAGCCCTGGGTATTACATTTTTGGCCTATTTGCCTTTCTTTTTAATCCTTATCCGGCAATTCCTCAAATCGGGACAGGGCACCTGGATTGAACCTCCGGGCTCAACTACCGAATATTTTTACCAACTCGACCTCTTGCTAAACCATAAGGAGGTGCTAAACGCCTTGGTATGGATATTCGCCACAGGCGTGGGTTTTATGATTTACAAAAAATCGTGGAGGGCAGTACCAAAAGAGTTGCTGGTCTTGTTTGTATGGTGGTTTATTCCTTATACCATAATGTTCCTTGTTTCGTTCAAAATGCCTGTCTTTATAACCCGTTATCTGCTCTTTAATTCAGTAGGGATATATTTATTTGTTGCCGCCGCTATGGCAGGTCTGTTCAATCGCCATAAAATTTTAGTGCCCCTTGCCGGCATTGTGGTTATTGCCCTTATGGCAAACCGCATGCGCATTTTGCCCGATCATTTCTCCTTTAGGGAAGTAAAAAATGCTACCGGGTTTGCAAAAACCAATTATCAGGCCGGGAGTGCAATTATTATTTATCCCTATTGGGATAATTTGGGATTTGCTTATTATTTTGATAATTCCGTTTTTCAGGATGTGGCGCATTTTGACAGCAGACTCGCTGAGCAGCAGATTTACCCGGTTTGGGGGTTGGGAAAGGTAAAATCGATAGTTGAGGAAACATCCCCTCAAAAAATAATCTACTATCTGAACGGGCCCCCACCAGGCGATGACGCCGGTATTTTTCAATATCTTTCGGATCAATATAAAATGGCGGATAGTTCATTTTATCCGCAATCGTTTACCATCGCTATTTTTGAGAGAAAGTAAAATCCGCAATTATTCTTTGAATTTAATTTTATTGCTGGCATAGGCTGCCATTTTCAGCAAAAGCCAGCCGTGCCTGAAGCGTGAAATGTTGGTATCGCCATACTTTCTGGCCCGGTAACGGATGGGTACTTCCACCAATTTCAGGTTAAGCTTGGATGAACCAAAGATCAGGTCAAAATCGCCGAAAGGATCAAAGTTGCCAAAGTAAGCCCTGTTGGCGGCCAGTTTACGATAGTTTCCCGCAGCCAGCACCTTAGTCCCGCATAGGGTATCTTTAATCCTTTGGCCGAGGAGCCATGAAAACATCACCGAGAAAAACTTATTCCCCAAAATATTGAGGGCGCGCATAGCTTCATCTTCCATGGGATAAACTAGGCGGGTACCGTTGATATATTCCCCTTTACCGGTCGCGATGGCATCGTAAAACTTGGGCAGATCCTCGGGTGGAACGGTGAGGTCAGCATCCAGAATCATCAGAATATCACCCGATGCATGATCATATCCCTTACGCACGGCATCACCTTTACCTTTTCCTTCCTGAACCAGCCACTTAACATCACGTTTACCTTTGTAAACCGCACAAACCCGCTTAATTTCATCCAGGGTACCATCGGTTGAATTGCCTTCCACAAAAATAATTTCAGTGTGTTTGCCCATTTCGGGCGTACGGAGCACGGCATCCTCAATATTGCCCTTTTCATTCCTTGCCGGGATAATCACGCTTACGCTGAAATCTTTATTTGCGGCTGGACGCACTTCCGGCAGCCGGGCAATGGTATAACCGGTAAGGCAAAGGCTGTTAAACAGTGGAAGGTTGGCAACGTATTTATTGAGAAACCATGAAATCAGTGGGATGTAAACCGGAAAAAGGAACCGCCGTCCACACTTAATTACGTCATAACCTTCTAATTGAAGCAGTCCGATAACATCGCCACGGTTCAACCAGTTCAAACGGGGATGTGACATTTTAAGTCTGAGTTTCTGCGCCAGCCACAATGCCGGTTCCCATAAAAAATTATGATACGAAATTAATATCCGGGTTTGAGGAGTGATTACTTTTTTTAATTCTGAGATTGCTTGCTGAATATCTTCAAGATAGCCCAGGGTGTCTGAAATAATCACATAATCGAATGTTTCCGATAAAGACAAATTTTCCGCATCCATCACCTCAAAATTCAAATGCGGATACTTCTCAGATGCAATCTTTATCATGGAAGGTGAAAGTTCAATTCCTTTTCCATAAGCCGGCTTTACTGCATTCAGCAGATAGCCGGTACCGCAGCCAAGCTCAAGTACGCGGGAACCTTCAGGTATGTTGAATCGAAAAAACCGTACGAGATTTCTATAATAATAGCTGTTTCGGCGAATATACTTGTCGCGTTTACCGGCAATAGCCTCCATTGCGGTATACACCCTGGCTTTATTTGTTGACAGCATTTTCATTCTTCATTATTCTTTAAAGCTGAATAATATTCCATCCTGAAGTTATCAAACCAGGCCGGATCTTTCCCCTTATTCCAGACATATATTTTAAGTGGCATACCTGCTTCATCCTGGTTTATCTTATGGTTTAATTGAAGCAATTGCCATCCCGTATTTTTGGTTATTGTGTCATCCACCGATGTATAATAAAAACCTTCAGGCTCAACCGATGACATTACGATTTTTGCAGCGCCCGACCTGGCTGATGGCCAGACACTTACAGAAACCGAATCCCCTACCTGAGCAACAAAGGATTCAACAGTATAGGCATAAGGATTTCCGGGTTCAGCTTTAATACTTGCTTTGCCTGAAAAGGCGTTTTTCGTATCCGGAATACCTATGTAACTGAATCCATTGCAAAAGGCCGCTTGATTTCCATTACTATCTGCGATCTCTCCCCCACAAAATATTATTTTCTGTAAATATAGTTGCTGCTGCTCATCCTTTTTCCAGGGACTAATAATTTCCAGCCTGTCATTTTTATACACCTTTTGAAACTGAAACTCCGGAGCGGAATTTTTCATTGAGTCAATAAAAACCTTTGATTGCGATTTCATCCCGAGGTGATAAATCTGTCCATTATACTTCTTATACAACTCCGGAAAATTCACAACATTTCCTGACCAATCAACCACATGGCCCTTATAGTAATCGTTAATATAGAAATTGGGGTAAATTTGTTTCAATTCATTTGCATAACGACTCCGGCTGTAAGCATTGCCAAAATACAAGGCAGGTACAGGTGAAATTCCAGGATTGGTAGTAATTACAGCCGTCCGTCCCAGAGAGCTGCTTGCTGCCTGCCAGGTTTGCTCCCAAAGCGGATTATGATTCGTATTGTACAAACTTCTCTTTTTGGCCAGTGAGTTTGGAATCAGTATAATCATAAACATCAGTATTAACAAGGCAGAAATCATGCTTCTTAGCCATTTCCAGCGAAACATTGAAACCAACCCATGTAACATAATCACTAAATTGATGGCTACCACACTCTCGTAAGGCAATAAATAGGCAGCTTTCGGCTGCTTGGCAATCAATAAATAGCCGGCAGCCTGAGCCAGTACCACAGCAAGCAGTAATTTGGCCATTGGTGGAAATGATCTGTCTTTATGAAAACGGCATTTTAGCAGGAATACAATCAGAACGAGCACACTCAAGCCAACAATAATGGCTAAAACCGGATTTATTTTTATAAGATTTAGCAATTCTCCAAAATACTTTGAAGTATCAATCACCGCTTTTTCGCCGGCACCATATTGTCCGGAATGAATAAACAGCCGGTAAAACCAATATAACATATTGGGATATAGGCGAATAATAGGAAGTGTAAAGAGTATAAAACTCCCCAGGCTTACCAAAACAAACTTTATTTTGCTTTTAAAAGGTTCAATCAGAATAAAAGGAATAATCATCAAGGGGACAAACAGCACTTTAGAGGCCATACCGAAGCCTGAAATAATCCCAAAAAGCAATATATATCTTCTGGATTCTTTTTGATGCGGGTCGAAAAGCCAGATCAAAGCTGCTGTTGCCATTGCAAAAGCAGCCACCATCAGCATCACCTCCTGCGTAACCCGGGTAAAACCATTAAACAACAGAAAACCGGAAACAAAGGGTGTAAGTTGCAACAGCAGGCTGTACCAGACATTTTGGGTACGGTAATAAAAAAGAAAGGCAAGTACAAACAAGGATAATGATCCAATAATAGCCGAGGTAACATTCAATATGCGGATGTAATGCTCCGGTTCAGACAAAACCGCTTGTGTAAGATTTTCGCCACGTTTGTCAGCCAGCCAGGCGCCTTCCAACACTATACCACCGGCCATCTGCATGGTAGTTCCCGGGTGGTCAATATGCCCTACCAGGCGAAAACGCGCCATATTCAATGCGTTGAACAAGTAGGCATACTCTGGGTCGTAGCCGCCACCATACCAAACTTTATCCCGGGACTGAATGGTTTGCAAAGAAGTAATGAAAAGCAGCAATGGAATCAATAAAAGAATAGCCGAAGTCAACAGATGTTGTCCGGTTTTCTTTACTGGCGGCAATGATGTTTGCATTTCCATTTTGACTTTGGCGGTCAAAGATACGAAATCACAATGGGTTCATTGCCATTGTGTAAAGCTTAACGCAGTATTATTCGGCCAGTATTTTCTCAATCTTCTGAATTTCCTCATCAGTGAAACTCAGATTTTGAAGTGCAGCAAGATTGGTGTTCACCTGCTTCTCACTGCTGGCCCCCACCAATACGGAAGTTACCCGCTTGTCTCTTAATATCCATGCCAGGGCCATTTGCGACAACTCCTGTCCCCGGTTTATGGCCACATCATTCAGGTGGCGGGCTTTTTCAACGATTTCGGGGGTAACCTGTTTCTTTCTGAGAAAGCCATACTGCTTTGCTGCCCGGGAAGAAGGTGGGAAACCTTCGAAATACTTGTCGGTAAGCAAACCCTGCGACAAAGGTGAATACGCGATAAAGCCCATATGCAGTTTCTCAAGGGTATCAAGCAGCTCATCCTCCACTGAACGGTAAAACATTGAATAACGTGACTGATGTATAAGACAAGGTATGCCCATTTGCTTCAACATTTCTACCGCTTCGGTAGTTTGCGCTGCGTTATAGTTTGAAAGTCCTATATACAGCGCTTTCCCTTGCTGAACAATTTGTTGAATTGCACCCAAGGTTTCTTCCAGGGGCGTTTCAGGATCTGGCCGGTGTGAATAGAAAATATCCACATAATCAATCCCCATGCGCTTAAGACTTTGATCCAGACTGGAGATGAGGTGTTTTTTTGAACCAAACTCACCATAGGGTCCCGGCCACATATTATAGCCGGCTTTGGTGGAAATAATCATCTCATCGCGGTAACGAGACAAATCATTGCGCAGCACCTGTCCAAGGGTTTCTTCAGCCGATCCCGGAGGTGGCCCATAGTTGTTGGCCAGGTCGAAATGGGTAATGCCCTGATCGAAAGCATGGATAATAATATCCCGGCTCACCTGTAATATATCCACCCCGCCAAAGTTGTGCCACATACCCAGCGAAATTGACGGTAGCTTGATTCCGCTTTTTCCGCATCGGTTATAGATCATCGTGTCGTATCGTGAATCGGGTGCTGAATGTGACATGTGCTTCGGTATTTATGGGTATATAAATATAACAAGTCCGGTAAGCTATTGTTTTGATCCCCGGAGGTAAAGCATAAAAGAGCGGTAATCCTCTTTCATAAGACTCATCTTTACAGGATTATACAACCAGAACAGCCACCCCATCAGCCCACCCCACAGGAAAAAGGCAGTGAACTGCAGCAGAGAAAATACAATGGCTACCTCAGGACTTATGCCATAAAACGATAACAGAAAAACCAGGCTAACTTCGCGGGTGCCGAAGCCGGCAAGTGAAATCGGAATCAAAGTTGCCAGACTCATCAGACTGAGGATAAAACCAATATCTATGAGCGAAAGCTGGATGCCAATGGATTTGAATATCCAGAAATTGGCAACATAAAAAACAAAATAAGCCCCCAGTGTAAGCAGCCAGGGCCAGAGCATGGCAGACTGAAACATTTCATTCCAGGATTCACGGATAAACCTAAGCCCAATTTTTAAGGTATCTTTTTTAACGAAACTTTTTAGGAGGAAATAAATCAATATCCAGGCTGTAAGCATGACAACGGCAGTGACTAAAAGATAGCCCCCACCGTTAATATCACCGAGAACCTTATAAAAAAACAACATTCCCGTAGTTCCAAACCAGACCAGCATGGCAAAATCAAAAATCCTATCCACAATCAATGTTTTAAATCCATTATAGAAGGAGATTTTTGCCTCTTCACGCACGTAGTAAAGACGCGAAATCTCGCCCAGCCTTCCAGGGGTAATTAAGCCAATGGTAAAGGAGGCCATATAGGCTACAAAGCTATTCCATTTAGAATAAGCACATTGCTCATGAACCAGAAGCAGGTTCCAGCGCAGACTCTTGATGCCCAATACCAGCAGCACACCCGTTAATGAAAGGAGATACCAACTCAGGTGCAAATGGTGGAACACCCGGTTAAATTCAGTCCTATCCCACGGTATATTTCTGATCATCAGCCAGATTATGGCTACCGAGCCGCCAATTTTAAGCAAGGTCTTTACCCAGGGCTTTTTCATCCGTTCAGGTTTTCACGTTTGATACCGAAAGTAGCCTTTTTCCATAGGTTACGCGATTTTTCGAATACCCGGCCAATGGTTGAAGGCGGTATTTGTTCTGCTATCCAACGGGCAAAACGTGTTCCCAGTATTAAAAAAAGTGCATCAATCATCAACTCCATCAGGTAGCGGCTCAACGGGAAACCAGAGATTTGGTAACCATAATCAGGATTGGCTTGTCCCAATAATTTCCTGAATTTAATCCTGATGAAAGTTCCCCGTTTTTTCAAATCGTATCCATGGGAATGCATGGTAATGGCTTCATCCTGAGTGATGGGCTGAAGGGTAATCAGCCCTTCTTGTTCCATTTCTGTAAGGATGCGCATACCTTCTGCAGTGCGGCCAAGCACCATGGAGAAGCCTTTACCCCGCTCTTCATACACCGGTGCCCAGGCATCGCCACCCGAAATATCGGTAAACTCATTGGCCAGGTCGGTGCATAGCAGGCTGTTTTTAACGATGTGGAATGGAATAAGGTAGTTGGCGTGGAATTTTGGCAACTCCACGGTCCGTCCGTCACTCATTTCAACCCGCATATTTCCCGGCCATTCACCATAGCGGAAATAGAGTTTGCTGATGTTACGGTAATCCTTGATTTTGTAAGAGCGCAGGAAACTTCTTACCGATGAAAAATGAAGCGTATTCCCATAAAATGGTCCGAAAATATATTTGATATTCCTGACGGATGGATCATTAATTTCCTGCAGTTTCCGTATGCTCTGCACCTGCCCCGGCAAACCCACATAGGCCAGGCGGCCTTCAAATGCTTCTATTTCGGGAAATATCTCATTTACAGAGGTGATGATGTATTTGCTTTGTGCAGCTTCCAGAATCTCATTTTCGGTAGTCGCGATATAAGGCTGGGTAAGCCATGGTTTTTCCTTTGACATGCCGGTGACTACTGCACCCTCAATTTGTCCGCTTTGCAACAGATAAATGAGTATGGCCGAGATCATTCCGCCGCTGGCACCCGTTTGCCTGATTTTTTCATCATTAGCATGAGCGATGGAAATTTTATAAAACGGACCGGTGTAGGTATGAAATTCCGGGCTGTCATTATAAAACAGATCACGGTATTTGGGGAAACTGAAATCCTTACCGGTACAAGCATGAAGCAGACGGGCGGAATGTGCTTCATCAGGCTCTTGCAGAACTTTTGGACGATATTCACCTTCCCGGTCGGTAAATACAATTTTCCCTTCCGACAGTCCCACGCAACTGCCGCAGCGGTTACACAGGTTGGAATTCATAATTTTCCGCAGTTGATCAATACTTTTCGCAGACATAAAACTGTCGTATTCCAAGTTCAGAAATAAAAGTTCCCTGAAAGCGCTCTATTAAGCGCTCAGCCATATTACGCAGGAAGCGCGGACCTACCGGAAGGAGAATAGTTCCCTTATGAAGTAAGAGTTTCCAGCCTGTATTTTCAAACATGGCTTTTACTTCCCGTGAAGGTAAAAACCGGTGCGGACCTTCACCATGGCCACCAAAAAGCGCGGTAAAAATACGATAAGGCCATTCGCTGGTGGCCGGCGGGCAGCTCAATACCATGCGTGCATCGCGGGTTGACACCCGGTGCAGTTCACGCAGGAATGCAATGGGATCAGCCACATGCTCTAAAGTTTCAAGGCTGATAATGCGGTTAAAGCGCTTACTGTAGAAAGGCAGAATGCTATAGTTACCTATTTTTACCTGTTGCATGTCTGGCCGCAGTCTTTGGGCCACCTCCATCAGGCCGGCAGAGATTTCGGCATTAATCACATCGGCGGCCGGTTGAACTTGTTTTACATAATCATCGGCTTCGCCATCGCGGGAGGTAATATTCAGCACATGGGCTTCTTCAGGTAAGTTAAGATATTGAATGGTTTCGCGAAAGCGCTGATCATGTGTTTCCTTCACCTTGTTGTTTTCCTGAACATAAATGTGAGCCACCCGATCCCAGTGTGCTTCCACCTCGCGATCGGTCCAGGTATTGGCATGTTCATTGGGCATGGTCAGCCTTTTTTACGGTTAAGAATGGCAATCTGATCGGCCAGCAGGCCAAAAAAGAAGAGAAACATCCCCAGCGAGATTAGGATTGTACCTGAATTAGGGAATCGTCCGAAGGCAATAAAACCATGTACTCCCCATCCAATGCCCAAGAGGGTAAATAAGAGACTGGCCGGGAAAAACACCTTTAACGGATTAAATAGCATGATAATTCTGAACAACAACAAGATGGTTTTTGACCCATCTTTCATGAATTTAACATTACTGCTGCGGCCCACCCTTTCGGCAACATGAATGGGAAACGTGGCAAGACTATACCCTTCTTTGAGGAAAGCGAGGGTGGAAGTGGTTGAAAATGAAAATCCATTGGGCATCAGGTGCACCAGGTTCAGGATCAACTCGCGCTGAAAGCCACGCAAACCCGAATTATAATCGGGCAAGGTTTGATCCACCAGCAACTCACCCGTTTTCCGGATAATCCACTTGCCGCCTTTGCGATTGCCCACCTGATGTGAGAACTGGTCACGCTCACCGATAACCATATCATATTCATCCAGCAAAGCACATACCTGCTCCAGATAAGCCGGATCATGCTGACCATCAGAATCGAGCATCATCACCTTATCACAACTGGCTTTGCGGATACCGGTTTTTAGCGAAGCTCCATAACCTTTATTGTTTCCATGCTTTACCAGGGTAACCGGATATTTACTTATAATGGCTGCAGTGTCGTCGGTAGATCCGTCATCAACCACAATAATTTGGTAGCGTTTATTTAAACCTTCGGCGATCATTTTTTCCAGCAGGGGGCCTATGCCTGTTTGCTCATTGTATGCCGGAATGACTACCGAAGCCTGATAAGTTGAATCGCTCAAAGCCTGATGGAATTAGGGTTACAAAACAGCAAAGCTACAAAAAGCAGATGAAACAGCGCACATTAAAATGAGTGGAAGTATAGCTACCTGAGGCTTAGAACTCTTCTTTTACCAATAGATGAAGTGGAACACCTAATCCTGACAGTTCATGCACTACCATTTTAATCATGGGTTGCGGGCCGCAAACATAAACAGGCCGGGATCTGCTGTGCATATGTTCTCCAATAAAATGTTGTGATATCATGCCATGGGCGTAATCGGGGTGCGCTTCTTCGGAAAGGATATTGATAAAATTATTACCCAGCATACTTTCAAACTCTTCTTTAAGAATAATGTCTCTTCGGGTCTTGTTGGCAAATAGCAGGGAATTATTTTTAAGTTTGCCCTCATATTTCAAGGTGCGCAATATTGAAATAAACGGGGTAACCCCTGCCCCACCGGCAATAAACGTGCCCTCACCTTTATAATGTATGGCGCCAAAAACACCGTGTAGCAACAGAATATCCCCTGGATTAAGTTCACTGATCTTTTTGGTTACTCCATTATGATCCGAATAAATTTTAATGGCAAACTCCAGGAAATCAGTGTTGGGAATATTGGTAAAGGTAAAGGGTCGTTTTTCAGACTGAAAGCCCGGTTTGTCAACTGAAAGTTCTGTAGCCTGGCCGGGAATGAAATTAAATCCGCGGGGACGCTCCGTACGGATTTGAAGTACATCGTGGGTTATCCATTCCCGATGTTGAATTAAAACTTTTTGATGGCTCATATTAAGCAGCATTTAAAATTCCCATTACGAGGAAAATTAACCTCGTTATCGATAAGCTGTGGATTCATCTACTCAAAAGACAACACATTATTTATTTATGCGCTCCACTTGTTTAATAAACGCATCCACCAGGTGGTCGCTCGAAATGCCGTAACCATCAACCAGTGTTCCCATTTCACCGGTGGTGGTTTCAATGGCATATAGAATAGAGTTATCGGCCGGGTTCGATTCTCCCTCAAAACGATAGAAGTGCGTAACTTTAACCTCATTTGGTCTGAATAATTTTTCAGAACTGAGTGACAATAATCCTTCAGGCGTAACCTTAAATTGGGTTTCGTATCCTTTACGCGTAAGTTTGGTAATTACAGTGGCCAGGGTAACCATATTTTTAAAAGCTAAGTGATACAAATTATACTTGTATGCAACAAGCGCAGACAACAATGACTCACATTCAAGAACCGTTCCATTTCCATATTTCCTTTGCCTATGTAACAGCAGAACCAGCATCAGGTCATTAACTCTGATGATGTAAACGGAAAGTCTGTCAAAATGTTCGTTACAAGGTAATGGCTTTGCCGATGGCCTCTGCAATGCCGTGGAATTCCTCAGGAGTGAACTTCAGCTTAGGTTTCTTAAAGTCTATATCATAAATGGTATTGATGGGTACCAGGTGTATGTGTGCATGGGGCACCTCGAGACCAATAACAGCCACACCCACTTTTTCACAAGGAACCACTGCTTTAATGCCTAAGGCCACCTTTTTGGCAAACTTCCAGAGTTCCATGTATTTCTGGTCTTCGATGTCAAAAATATAATCGGTTTCCCTTTTGGGTATCACCAGGGCATGCCCTTTAGCCAGGGGATTAATATCAAGAAAAGCCAGAAAGCACTCATCTTCTGCTACTTTATAAGCGGGAATTTCACCCTTTACGATTTTCGAGAACAGACTTGACATAATTCCGGGATTTTAAAATTTAAAAAACTGCTGATTAACCTATCAGGAAGTTATCTTCTTTAAACAAAGAAGTCGACCAGATTTCTCTCAAAAGTATTTCTTTTTCACTCTTTATCGGGAAATCTCCATAATTTCGAAGTTCACCTTCCCGGCCGGAACCTGAATTTCCGCTGTTTCACCAACCTTTTTACCCAGTAAACCGCGCGCTATTGGAGAGTTAACTGAAATTCTGCCTGCTTTAAGGTTGGCTTCATTTTCAGGCACCAGGGTATAGGTCATGGTAGCCTTATTCTGGGTATTTTTTATTTTTACCGTACAAAGAATAAACACTTTGGTATTGTCAAGCTTACTTTCGTCGATAATTTTGGCATTTCGGACTACTTCCTGCAACTTTGAGATTTTCAGTTCCAGCATACCCTGTGCGTTTTTGGCTGCATCGTATTCAGCATTTTCCGAAAGATCACCTTTATCGCGGGCTTCAGCAATTTGCTGTGAAATAGCAGGCCGCTCAACTTTGATGAGTTGTTCAAGTTCAGCCTGCAATTTATCCAGTCCTTCCTGTGTGTAATACATAATGGTAAAAAAATAGGGATTTGTGTTGAAAGGATAATAAGTAGAAAAGACCCTTAAAAAAGGGTCCTTTCCAACTGTATGATTTGTGCAAGATTAAAACCAGTGCCTCTAAGTTAGAGATTTATGCGGGCACCAATGCTGTGTATTCCACTAAATGGATCGGTAGCTCTGTATGAATAATCAATGGCGAGAGAGGATCCTTTTTCCTTATTCAGGGGCACCGCCACAGTAAATCCGGCACTGGGTCCTGTTAAGGCTGTGGTGCGGTCAGTATTATTGGTTATACCTTCTTCATAGGTATAGCCACCCCTCAACATGAGGTAGGACTGTAACTCATATTCCAGTCCAACTACAAACTGATCTTTGCTGAAGGAGTTGGAAATAAAGCTTCCGGCCACGGTTAACCGGTGCATTTCGCCAAATTGGAAATCATAGGCAGCACCCATGGCCAGTTGTGTAGGCAATTCAAAATCGGCAGAGCGTTGCTCCAGGGTAAATTCACTTCCCTGACCGGGCAACAGACTGCGAATTGACAAACCATCACCACTATAACGCATAGTGGGCCCCACGTTGCGGAGCGTGATGCCAAAACGGACATTGTCGCGGGGGCCGGTGATGTATTGAATGCCGGCATCCAGCGCGATTCCCTGTGCACTCACGTCAGAAATTACTTCGGAAACAATCTTAATATTAATTCCTCCATAAATGCTGCTTGAGAAGGCCTTTGAATACGAAATATTGATGTTCATGTAGTTTGGCGAGAAATTACCAATTCCACCTTCAGGAAGTTCCTCGGTGGTGATGGGAATATCACCAAAACGCATGGACATAATACCCAGTCCAATCACTCCGGTTTCGCCGATGCGTTGCGTTAAGCCAAAGGTATTGATATCTATATCACTTCCCTTAAGCCACTGTGTGTGTGAAAAGATGATTTCGGTGTGTTGGGTATGGGCAGTACCTGCAACATTGCTGTAAAGGCCTTCGAGCCCTTTAACATTGGCTACATTCGCACCGCCCCATCCCGAACTGCGGGCCCAGGGATTGATGAGCAATTCAGATGCACCCGCCTGACCTGACCTGTCCTTATTGCCGGCCATTGCCTGATTCAGAGGCAAAACCATAGCCCCGGATAATAACGCGGCAACGAAGTAATTAAAGATCCTGTTCATAAGCAATATTTTGAAGATTTTAGTATTTCAGTTTGTAATTTATCCCGATTAGAATGCATTCAGGTCGATGGGGCGCAATGAGCCAAACCATTTGATTACCTTTTCACCAATATCCTGCGACTTCACGTGGATAATATAAACGCCACCTGCAATAGGAATACCGGCATGATTTTTCAAATCCCACTGAACCGATGTGGAAGGATCATCTTTGGTAAATCTGCGGATGAGCGCTCCACCACTGTTGAATATAGATACAGTGCAACGTTGGGGCAGGTTGGTAATTTTTACCCGGTTATCAAGCTGATTGGTTTCGTATGTGGAATAAGCATAGTAAGGATTGGGCACTACCCTGATGAGATCCAGATCTGAAGTTGCTTTCACAACATCATTGGTACTGGTAGCTACCGTTTCAGTGCTGAACGCATATTTTGGGAAACCACGATTCTCATAATGTTCGTTCATATAGGTACTATCCATTTCTGAAGTGCTGTAATAGCGCTGGTAAGGTTTGGATATCCGGAGTCGTACTTTTGCCTCGTTCGAGAGCCAGTTCTCTTCCAGACCAACCGCAAGGGGAATATTCACCCAAATGGCACTGGAATATAAGTAAGCCAGGAATTGATTGTTCAGCGATTCAATGTTCTTTCTCAATACACGACCGGCATCGTAAGCAGGAACATTGGCTCCTGCAATAATTTTGCCTGCCACATGCTGGAATACATAAATGTAATGCATCCCACCCATGTTCATGATGTTGGGGCTTGGATTAAATAACATATCCCTTCCATTATCACCCACCATCCAGGAGTTCTCACCAAAAACGATGTTCAGGCGTTCACCTGTTTCAATATTTATGGCATAGCCGGGGAACCATCCCATACCGGTTTCGGCGATATAGTTGGGATCATCCGGATTGTTGCTCGGGCCGCTGCCTTTAGGAGCCGACTTGCCTTCTTTATCCACCGATTGTGCTGCCCTGAGCTTAAATTCTCGGGCTCCACCTTCAGAAGTAGTTGGGTCAGAACTCATTTCAATCACCGGTGAACGGCTCCATTTGGATTTATCGGGAGTATATACAAAGTCAATGCTACTTAAATCAACAAAGCTTGCACCACTTTTTGAAATGGAGTTGAATGCCGGAGCATACATTGGACTTTGTGCCCGGTAAGCGGTCATGATGTATGGAGCCCAGGTCCCATTCACTACTTTCTCATAGTTAGAGTTGGGATCAAAGTATTGACCAGGTTTCCAGTCGTTACTGGCTTCATTTTTGGCATCGAATACCACTCCCGACCGTATCCAATTGAACTGTGGAATACCATCAATATCTGGTACACCGCCAATGTAGACCTTGGCACTATCCTCAAAGGTCATGGAGGAAGAAAGCACTCCGTTATTTTCAGATATGATGTCCCAGATGGGATCCAGATCGGCATTGGTACCAATCCGGAATGGTCCGGGTTCTATCACCTGCCCAATACTAATGGAGATACCCAGATCCGGGAAAAGCTGTTCATTTTTATAGCTGATGGAAGTATCGGAATGGTAAATCTGACCTGAAGCCATATCCTTAAGGGTCCATTTAGCCCGCAAACTCCTGGTACTGTCTGCACCAATTGCCAGGTAATAAGGACGCAGTGAGTCAAAGGCGAGTTCATAATTGGTATTCTTAACACTCAGCGGATCAATAACCTTTACGTCAATCGGGCCCTTACCAGCTTTGTAAGTAGCTCTATAGTCGATTGGGTAATCGGGATTACCGAGTTGGTTGGCAGAGTCTGCAGGAGGTTTCGACAGAATCATTTCGACAGACGCTTTGGTGAGTTCCAGAAGATTTCCTCCGTTACCCTGACCCTCAAGGCGGGTAATTTCTAAGCCATCACCATATTGGGCATTGGGCGAAATTTTCCCTACGGGGATATGAGGAATACCGGTATATACTTTAATATTCTTACGTCCGGCCAGGTAAACCCTCTTTTGACCGGTAAGACCAACTATGCCAGGTTCCTGAGAACCGGGATCAGCACTATACTTCATATATTCATTGTATCCATAGGACAAAGCAAGAAAATAATATTGCTTGTGATTTACCAGTGCCTGGCCGCTGAAGGCATCTTCTGACAATTTAAAAGTATGCACTATACCGAGATCCGCACCATAAACCTCTTCAACCGGTACGTTGGCATTCAGCGATTGGTCGAAGTTATGATTTACCAATTGTCTTACTCCATTTTTAACGTCCGTTTGATACACCAGCCTGGCCAGTTTCTGATCACGAATATCCGCCACAGAAACAGTAGCATCTTTTAACTGGAATACCTGGTAACCTTCAAAACGGTAATAAGGATCAAAATCATAACCGGTACTATTGGCCACAGCAAGAATAGCCGGGTCAAGTTCGGTGTATGATTCGTTAAAGTTATTACCCGCATCATTTGTTTTACGGTTGGTAATGAAGAAAAGCAGCGATTCATCCAGTTCCCTGATGGTGAGATCTGGAGCATTTGGTCCACTTACAACGGCAAAGCAGTTATCAAAAAGGAGCTGACATTTATCATCAACCACCTGCAGTAATTGCACGGAAGCCCATGGTCCGCCAGAAGCAGCACGTGCCCAGGGAATACCTACGGTAATATAGTTAACGGCACCCGGCTCGAGGGTAAAAGGTCCGGCACTCTGCATAAAACGTCGGTCACTTTCTCGGTTTTGAGCTACTTCCTCTGTCCAATATTTTTCACCGTTAGGTGGCAGGCCACCTGTTCCCCAGTCGCATACATCGCTATTGCCCGGGAACATAAAGTCGCAGGTGGGGCCATAAGCGCCCGAAGTAGCATGTGCATTACCACCATAGAGCATCTTGGTGTTGTCTTTCCATATCCCGCGAAGGAAATTATAATATTCGGGAGCACGCTGTGGGTCTGTCATATAATCAGGCACCCCGGAAAGTGAGTTATTGTGATACACAAAACGACGCATACCATAACGTTCATCGTCCACAATGCCATTACCAAAGTTCACCCCGTTAATGGCTTCAGCGCGTACCATAAAAGATTCTGTTTTTTGATCCCCTGCAGGACCGTAAGTCCGGGGGGTAAGTGAGCCGTTCAAACTAACGATACTACAATCTCCAAAAAACGAAGGACCATCAATACCATCACCATTAAAAGAAGGATTATCATAACCGTCAGGATCCATATACGGACCCTGGAAAAAGTCGACACCCACTGCAGGCGGCTGATCTCCATATGCCCAGAACTGTCCGTCACCGTCTTTGGGACGACCATTGTAGGAATAACCCAATCCACGGCCAACATCGCAACCTACATAATCGTCTTCGGCAAAACCGAGGTCCGTATCCACCCACTGACTAAAATAAGTACCGGTAAGGCGGAAGGTTGAACGGTTGATAATTTCATAACTATAAAAAGTCATGTTATTGATTTCATCGTTGGTGGAAAAACCAAAAGCCTGAGCCCTGATTTCCAATCCAATAGGAGTACCTAGTGTTTCAGTGTGAATGTTACCCTTATCATTAAACACCCACCACAGGGTAGCATCGCCTTTAATCACCTGGTCGGCCAACAAACCACCATCTACAATATCTTCAATAGTTTCTTGTGTGGGTGTGGTTGAATGGCACAATTCATTCGACAAATCATAATAGGGATAGTCACCTTCTTCAGGATTGTAATCACCATCACCGCCCAAATCGTAAAAAGGTGCAAGGTAATAACTTTGTTTCTTGGTGATGTCACCATGCGCAGGCCATTCGAGAATACTTTTGGGTATCTGGTAGGAAGGATTCGCTGCCTTATTATCCTGCCAGGCTAGAAATTCGTCCACTTCAGTACGGGTAATGGGAAAAAGTTTATCGTATTCCGAACAGGTTTCTTCAGTTACTGCAGCAGTACCATCTATGGTAAGTGGGCCAGGCCAGAAATCGTTTCCGGTACCTGGCGAACCGGCGTTGGGGCCTTGCCTGAACTTGAGTGCAGCCAGCTTCAACTGATCGTTTACGTCGATTCCTCCAATCCACAAGGCGGCAGAGAATAGTGAAGTCTTACGCGATCCTTTGGGAATCTCATATTGAGCCACCTCAAAATCCCACCACATGTCACCTCCGGTGTTGATACGGGTACGCACATTGTTGATTTCAAGGTACTTAAATCCGGCGCCGGGCAAACATCCCGCCGCAGTCGCCTTTACCTCCGACGACGATTTGTTCACAGCACGTTTGTCATAGTCAGCATATCCCGGCAGGGCTATGGCTATCAATAACAACATACTTAATGATATTCGGGCAATATTTTTCATGTCAGCAAATTTATCGTTTCGTTTTGTTGTTTTGTTCATCAGCGCTTAGAAGTTAAAGATCAAACCCAACCTAATCTGCCTGGGAGAACTATAGTTATAAGGACTGTTCACCCTGATGGAATAGAGATCACGGAAAGCCTGTTCATCCAGTTGAGCCTGGATGTTGGTCTGATATTCGGCGGCGGCCAGGTACCCGTCATCATCTGGGTTACCCGTGGCACCGTAAACACTCATGATGTTCTTTGAATCAAGGATGTTAAGCACCTGCAAATATATATTGAGGTATGATTGACGTTTGCCTTCACCCCAGCTCAGGTTGATGTCCTTATCCACACGGCCGTCAATTCTGAACTGCCAGGGCAACCTTGATCCTGAGATGGATCCTTTAATGATACCACTTCCACCAATGGGAACAATTTTACTTGATTTGGTGTATGGCGTGCCTGAACCACCAAATATGGTAAAGTTAACTCCGGTGTTCTTGAGCACCTGAATGGTTTTAACCACATCATTACCCTCACCATCTTTGCGTGAACGGCGGATAACCGGCCCGCTGTAATCTTTACCTTCATCAAAACGATAGTCAAGCATCAGATTGATGGCGTGGCGGCGGTCGAAGCTTAAGGGGAACAAGGTTCTCAGGTTAGGTTGACCGGTCTGGATAAGGCCTTTGGCAAAGTTCGCATCGGAACCGGTACCATTGGCAAACTGCAGCGTATAACTGGCCCTTACCCGGGCATTGTTGGTACGACGAAGGTCATAGGTAACCGTCAATCCTTTTACGGTTGAAAAGTCGATGTTGTTGTAAGAGTAATAAGTTTTGGGATAAGCCGCGGTATAACGGAACGACTGTATCTGATCCCTGATTTCGCGATAGTAAGCCGAAAGTGTTAACGATGAACTGGCGGTCAGACGCTGCTGAAAACCAAGCTCATAGTCAATGGTTTTTTCAGGCTTCAGATTTGGATTACTAAGGGTTGGACTGCCGAGTTTTGGCAGGAAGTAATAATCCATAGGATCCATCCTGAGTGCGGTAGTAGGGCGTTGGGTCAACACGTCGTAGTGTGCAAAGAAAAGGGCTTCGTCTGAAATCGGGAATGAGAAAGAGATTCGGGGCATTACTGAAATTTGCGGCTCATAGTCGCTGAATGCTTTTGAAGTCACCACCTCGCTGCTGGGATCAACCAGATAAGGCAACACACCTTCGCCTGCATTCAGGATAAGCTCCGGATCTGTAGTTACCTGTCCATCCGAATCATACCAGTCATTTCCATCACGGTAACCCATAATTGAGGTGGGAGTCTTAAGATTATCCACATACACTACATAATCGCTGCCCATATTTTCAGGATGAGAACCAAGGGTTCTTACTTCACCTACCGTAAGGGCAGGATAAAGGGTATAAGGATCGGTAAGTACCTTTTGATTGGCATCAAAACGGTCAATACGGATACCAATATTAAAGATTAAATCATCAAAGGCGAATTTATCCTGAATATAACCGGCCATATATATAGGTGTAAAAGGTGCAATTTCACGGGTGAAGTTGTCATTTGCATCTTTTTTGGTGAAAAAGTCATCGAAACTCGGACTGTCTTTCAAACTGATGCGTTTCCCGGTATGGGTGTATCCGCCATAGGCAGCCAGAAAATCACCATTGTTGAACAACTCATCGGCCGAGAACATATCTACACTCAGGGGTTCAGTCAAACTTGCGGTATGAAGCTTCCCGTTGGCATCATAGTAATTGATGGTATATGAATTGATATCGTATGAATCAATGTCAATCCAATCAGTTCCATTCACCGGCAAACCCATGCGCTCGCGCAATTGTTTGTCGAAATAAAACTGTGTATTTTCATCGTACCTGC
>JAVEQP010000011.1:0-52583 GCA_034007585.1 Lentimicrobium sp.
TCTAACATCACCGGCGAAGCCACCTAAAACAATCTACGGTAAACTTCTTCCTTCTCAATCAATCCAATCGGATATTTCAGGAATTTCCGATCATGATAGGGAGATTGCATGTAAAACCAGTTGAGCATGTTCCATTGATTGGCTGCAAAGTCCGGGTTTTTCAGCTTTTCAGCTTCAAAAGCTTTGGCTAGTTTGGGGTCAGCAGCCAGCATTTCCCGGGCCACTCTTTCCATCACATAGGTCTCTGCATACTCTTTTTGCTCAAAAATGGCATTAAAAAACCCCCATTCAAGCAGGGAGCCACTGGCCATAGGTTCCAGCAAAAGTGCGATGATTTTTGCATTGCGCTGATTGGTAGGCACCAATACCGATCCGGGTGCATAGGTGCGTTGCTCCGTAATGACTTCGGCCTGGGTATTCACCATATGCCTGCCTTCGTTGGGCGTGCATCGGAAGTCAGGATTATAAAACCGGTAAGATTTTATCTCAAGGCGGGTTTCCTCATTTATGGTTTTCATGTTTATGCCGTGAAATTTCAGCCGGTCAATAACTTCTGCCCATTCTACAGGTATGATGTATGCTGCCGGTAGCTTTATCACCTTACCGGGTTTAACTTTATCGAACAGAGGCAAAGTGAATTCTACCGGTTTTGTATTGTTGTAAATGTACCAATTGCCGCCGGTGAGGTCGCTTTTGCGCACTTCATAATCAAACCCGGCAAAGGTTACCATAGTGCTGTCATGCATATCAGCCTCCCAGCTCAATACCATATCCTGTTTTCGAAAGTCCGGGGCAACCGTTGACTTGTCAGCCATCTGATTAAGGGTTTTCAGGGTTTCTGCCTGGTGGTTGACGATGGAAAGCGTTTCAACTATCATTTGATAAGAGCCGTCCACCCGTGTTTTATAATCCTTAAGCATATGTGTTTCAACGAGCACCGCGGCCCGGTTGGCCGCAGCGGCATAGCCCTGGGAAATCATAGCAGGAGAGGGGCCATTTCGCAGGCCGCTTTGCGGGTCATGCCATTGCCTGAACTGTACATAGGGAAAAACCGGGAAACCGGCTTCCGCCATTTTCTGTGACATTCTCGGTTCATAGATGTTTTTTAACCAGCGTGTCAGCCCCGAATCCAGGTTGCCGAAAGTCTCTACGGCATACGTAATGGGATATTGATAATCGGCTCCATCGGTGGTATGAATATCCATAAAAAAATCGGGGAGCCAGGCGTGAAACATGGCAAGCCAGTGTTGCATTTCAGGGGTGTCGGCCTTCATGTAGTCTCTGTTTAGGTTCAGGTTCAGCGCATTAGTGCGCCAGCCCATTTCCTCAGGCCCGTTTTGGTTGATGCGGTTATAAGCCCCTGACCGTTCATGACCATCCACATTAAAAATGGGGATAAAGAGAATACTTGATTTGTCGAGCAGGTTTTTATGTTTGTTTTGGGTTACCATATCGCGCAACAGCATCAGGGTAGCATCCTTGCCTTCCGATTCACCTGGATGAATGCAGGCCTGAATCAGGGTGATTACCCTGCCGGCCGCACGGATAGCTTCAGGGGTTTGCAAGCCATCCCGGTCAATAATCAGCATGTTGATGTCCCTCCCCTGGGGGCTTTTGCCCAGACTGCTGAGGTGGATTTTTGGGGAAGTGGAGGCCAGAAGCCGACAATAATCCATAGTTTCGGCATAGGAGGGCGTTTTTTTAAATTCGCTTTTTTCGTAAAAGGTCTTGTAATCCTGAGCTTTCGCAGAAGTAAGCATCAATATCAACGAAAGCACAGCCAGTGAATAGCGTATCATATTAAAATGGATTTTCAGTTTAGATGCAACAAAAGTAAAGCTTTTAAAAAAGTAAGCAGGTTTATTCATTTGAAAATACAGGACTGACCGAAAGAAAAGAAATGCTGCGGTGTCAGATACACAACTTAACCATTAATATTTTGTTGTTAACACTTACGTTAATTCGAATTACTTTTGCACCCCTAAAAGCTTATTATGCTCGACAGACTCTTTTTTAGCTTGCTGCTTATTTTTTCTTTTACTTTTATTTATGCTTTTGGCCAACCGGCATCGGGTGGCGGAGCTAAAATGCCAGGCGCTTCGGCCATGGAGGGAAAACTCACCGGCAGGCTGGTGGATGAGGCTACGAAACATGCTGTGGAATATGGTAGTGTAGCGCTTTTTCGCCTTAAAGATTCGGTACTCACCGGAGGTACCATTTCAAATACAAAGGGACAATTTACCATTGATAATATTGAGCCCGGTCGCTATTTTGTCAGGGTCCAGTTTATGGGGTTTGAAGATTTGGTGGTGAAAGGAATAATGATTACACCCAAAACGCCCAAAGTTGACCTGGGTGAACTCACACTCAAGACAAGTGCCACTGCCATTTCGGGTGTGGAGGTTACCGCCGAAAGGGAGATGATGGTCAACAATCTGGATAAAAAGATCATTAATGTTGATAAAAACATCGCCGCCATTGGCGGATCAGCCGTGGATGTAATGCAAACTATTCCATCGGTTACTGTTGATGTGGAAGGTAATCTCAGTCTGAGGGGCAGTCAGAACATAACCATTCTGGTAGATGGCAAGCCTTCGGGTCTGGCAGAACTTAGCAGCGGAGACCTGCTGCAACAAATTCCGGCTTCGTCCATACAAAGTATTGAAATCGTTACCAACCCTTCTGTTCGCTATGATCCGGAAGGAACTTCAGGTATTATTAATATTGTGCTTAAGAAGCGCAGCCTCCAGGGCCTCAATGGTCAGGTGTCGCTCACAGGCGGCACCAATGGCAGTTACAATACCTCCCTCAATCTGAACTATCGCAAAGACAGGATAAATGTTTTTGCCGGTTATGACAATCGGGTGGGTACCTTTAAGGGTAGCGGCAAGTCGCTGAGAACTACCACTTCAGAAGGGGTTACTTCTCTCTTAGAGCAGAATGAGTCCTCTGAATTTTCACGCAATATGCAAAGCCTGAATACCGGCGTAGATTATCAGCTTAACGACCGGAACAGTCTGACCTTTAACTTTCAGCTACGGGATATGCATTTTGACAATGATGGTAATACCATGTCCATCACCACAACCGAAACCGGCGATACCCTGAGGTATTTTAACCGAACGAGTAATTCAGGACGGCACGTTAATTCCCTGAATTATACGCTTTCCTATAAACGTGAATTTGCCACCAAAGGAAAGGAGCTAACGGCTGACTTTATGGTAATAGATAATCATATGAATGGTGATCAGGAGATCGCCCAGAACGAACTGGGCAACTCCGCGCTATTGCCGGTGTTGCAATATTCAAAATCAGAAAATAAAAACTTTATGTATGTGGCTCAGGCCAACTTTGTATATCCCCACGAAAATGGCAGCCGGATTGAAACGGGTTTCAAGAGTACCATCAAAGACCTGAGTATGCGTAATGAACTGTCGGAATATAGCTCTTCGACTGAAGATTGGGTTATTAACCCTCAGGCCAACAATGATTTTGATTATTTTGAGCAGATTCATGCTGTATATGGTATTTATGCCGCTTCCCTCAATAAATTTAAGTATCAGTTTGGGCTAAGGGCAGAGCAACTGATTTCTGAATCCGACATCCTGAAAGGGGAGGATTCTTTTGATCTTTCTTACCTGAGTTGGTTTCCGTCCGTACACATTGCTTTTGAGCAATCGGAAAAACAACAGTGGGGCCTGAGCTATAGCCGGCGTATTTCACGTCCCTATAACCGCCAGCTAAATCCGTATGTGGATTATTCCGATTCTCTCAACATTAGATATGGTAATCCCAAACTGAAGCCTGAGTTCATCAATTCATTTGAATTGGGCTGGTCAACGTTTGCCGGAAAGAATTCGCTGAATGCCAGCTTGTTTTTCAGGCATACCGAAGGATTAATAGAACGGGTTACCACACTGGGAGAGGCAGGCGTGACCTACACTACCTACGAAAATCTCAACAATGGTTATGCTTACGGTATTGAATTGGTGGGTAACCGTGAGTTTGCCAAATGGTTTAAGGCCAATCTCAACCTTTCTTATTTTCAGAACGTGTTCGAAGGGAGTGAAGAATTTAATATCGCACGCACTGAAAGCTGGCAATGGACTTCAAAACTGAATATGAACTTTAATGTTACCAAATCATTTTCGTTGAGTGCGGCTGCTTATTATAACTCACCCCGGACTTTTGCCCAGGAAAAACGTGATGCCATGTATTGGGCAGATATCTCAGCACGTTATGATTTTATGAAAGGCAAAGCCTCCCTCAGTTTAAGGGTAAGTGATATTTTCGATTCCCGGAAATTTAACGGGGAGAGTTGGGGCGAAGGTTTTCGCATTGTCTCAGAACGCACCCGCGAGTCGAGGGTAGGCTATCTTGGTTTTTCATACCGCATAAATAATTATAAGCGTCAGCGGGAAAAGGATATGCAAAATGGCGATAGTATGGAAATGGAGGATTTCTGACCCAGCCAGTTTCTGTATGCCGTTTTCAGACAGATAACACATATATTTTTATTTTTCGACAGTACATCTTTTTTGAATGTAAAAAAGACGTATGTTTGACCATGTAATCCGTTGAGTGTTCGGAAGCAACATCAACATGCTGTCAGACAATTGTTTTCAGCACCATTAGGATTTGATTAATATAGATTTGATAACGATTCTTTCCGTGAGGATTTGATATTGCTTAAAAGAATAATTCTAATCCTGTTTTGTGATATGAGAAGGTATATTCCGCTGATTGCATTGGTGTTTTCCCTGTTGCCTTTCAGGCTGTTGGTGGCTCAAACACCTACTTTCAGGACCTATACCATTGAGCAGGGTTTGCCCAGTTCCGAGGTTTATCAGATTTATCAGGATTCACGAAAGTACATCTGGGTAGCTTCCAACAACGGGGTTTCTATGTTTGACGGACATAACTTCCGCAACTTCGAGATGCAGGACGGACTTCCTGAAAATACCATTTTTGAAATCATAGAAGACAATGAAGGCCGGGTTTGGTTTGTGAGTTTCCCGTTTCAGCTTTCCTATTATTTCAAAGACAGCATCTATCCCTATCGCTACAATAATCTGCTCAAGCAGGTTGCCGGACGCGGAGCCGTTCCCCTGAAGGGTTCCGTACTTATTACCAGAGATGGAGGTGTGATGTTTGGATTGCTTGATATCGGATTGTTCAACATCTCGCCCCGGGGAGAAATAACCCGGGCTTTTTCTGACGATCAAACCCTTAAAAATTCCATTGAAGTCATTGAATTTGAAGATCGATTGCTCACTTCAATGAATTATGATATGAAAGTATTAGTTCAGATTCGTTTGCGTACCCGTGAAATAAATACCATCTATGATTTTAAACGTTCCACCAACTATTCTCACGGGGAATTTTACAGTTATCAGGCACCGAATCGGGAGGTGTATTGTGCTCAAAATGAGTTTCTAATCCGGTTTAAAATAAACGGAGAGGTTACAAAAATAGCTACTTCCGGTCGTATTATCTGGCTGGGGGGCGATGCCGAGGGGAACATTTGGGTGGGTTATGAAAAGAAAGGCGTTTACCGTTATCGTGCAGGCGATCTGAATAGTACACCTGATATCCACTATCTGGATGGTCTCACAGTTTCCTCTGTACTTAATGACACAGAAGGCGGAATCTGGTTTTCTACCCTGGGGCAGGGAATTTATTATTTGCCCAACGACTGCTTTATGAATTATGATACCCGGCATGGACTGAGCAGTGAAAGGGTAAATTGTGTGGTTTTATATATGGGTAGAGTAGTTGCCGGAACAAACGACAACTTTATAAATGTTCTGGACAGAGGTATTATTAAATCTTATCAGCTGCCAGAAGACGCAGTGGCTGTCTATACTATGGCCAACTACAAGGACAGCCTGTTGTGGATAGGGTCTAAAACCTATCTTTATTCCTACCGATTTAAGCGAAAAAATAAACTGGAACGCTTTATCAATAATCACAAATTTATCGAGAAGGTTTTTAGTGAAAGCCGCAATAACTTTAACATAAAAGAAATTCAGCCGGTATCGGGAAATTTGATTTATCTGGGAGAATCCCGCAGTTTTACCATTCTTAAGGGCAATCGGATAATATATAACTCTTTTCTGGATGATAAGATTGAACTCAGGATCGAAGCCATCGCCGATGAAGGCAACGATTCGTATTTGTTAGGCGCTTTTAATGGATTGTGGCGCTGGAATAAGGGGGTGTTCCAGTTTTTAGGAGCTAAAAATCCAATTTTCACCAATCGCATTACTGAAATTGTAATTTCAAACGATGGCAGGTATAAGGTCTATGGAACTAAAGGAGCAGGGGTGATCATTGAAAATGAAGATAAGTTTTATACCATAACGAAAACCGAAGGATTATCAAGCAATTCCATTACTTCAATGTTGATAGTGGGTTCCACACTCTGGATAGCCACCAATAATGGTTTGAATGCCGTTGATTTGCATTCGGTTACCCGGAAAAATCCACATATAACTGTCATTAGAGCGGAGGATGGCTTGTTTTCCAACGAAATAAATCAAATAGCCGGTGACAGCACCCATATTTATATAGCCTCAAACCGGGGGTTAACCGTATTTACGCCTTCTAAATTTTTGAATCCGGTTGAACCCCCACCTGTATATATTACAGCGGTAAATATTATGGATAAGTATGCTAAAATAATCCCTTCATATAAACTTCCTTACAATAAGAATTTTATAACTGTGTCATTTAATGGTATATCCTTTCGCAATGGAAACAATCTGGAATATCGTTATCGCTTAAAGGGATTAAATGACCGATGGATAAGTACCTCCAATTCACAGGTTGATTTCGCTTTTCTGCCCCCCGGTCAGTATGAGTTTCAGGTTTATGCTCTTGCCGGGGTCGGGCTCGAAAATCCCCTTCCAACGAGCATACAGTTTATCATTCATCCGCCGCTTTGGCGTACCTGGTGGTTCCTGCCACTGGTGTTGTTATTGTTGCTATCGATGATCATTTGGGTTTACCGGCGCCGACTCAGGCAAATTCAGGCACATCATGAGCTGGAGTCAAGCATTGATCTTTACCGGCAACAGTCACTTTCACGTCAGATGGATCCGCATTTTGTATTCAATTCCCTGAACTCAATTCAATCGTATATCATGAAAAATGACCGCATATCGGCTTCATCTTATCTGTCGAAGTTTTCTAAACTTATGCGGCTCATCCTTTCCAACTCCCAGGCTTCCGATGTGATGCTTCAGGATGAAATCCACGCCCTGAATCTTTACCTTGAACTGGAATCGCTCCGGTTTCAGCATAAGTTTGAATATGATCTGAGGGTTGCACCTGATATTGATGTTAATCTTACTTATATACCTGCATTTCTCATTCAGCCTTTTGTCGAAAATGCCATTTGGCACGGCATCATGCATCTGGAAGGACAGGGACGCATTACCATTGATTTTATACGCAAAGGCGACCAGATTGTGTGTACCATTGAGGATAATGGGGTGGGGCGCACTCGCTCTAAGGCCATTAAAAACGAAACCGGTCGCCAACGCCCTTCATTTGGAATAAATCTGGTAGAGTCGAGGCTGAAGTTATTGTCGGGGGTGTATAATATGAATATGAAGGTAGTTTTCGTTGACCTCCATAATGATAAAGGGAAAGCCACCGGAACTCAGGTAATGGTAAATTTACCCTTGATACTTAAATCCTAAACTTTCAATTTTTCACCTTCCGATGAAGCTATAATAGTTGCTCCACAGGTATCTCCATATACATTTACGGCAGTTCTGAACATATCCAGAATGCGGTCAACAGCCAACACCAGCCCAATGCCTTCCAGGGGCAAGCCAACTGCTTTGAGCACTACCGTCATCATCACCAGTCCGGCCATGGGGATACCGGCTGCACCGATAGCCGCCAACAGCGCCGTTATTACTACCACCATTTGCTGGGTAAAGGAGAGGTCAATCCCATAGGCCTGAGCTATAAACATTACCGCCACGCATTCATATAATGCCGTGCCGTCCATATTGATGGTAGCACCAAGCGGCAGCGTAAAACTTGATATCTTATTGGAAACACCGTTATTTTCTTCGATGGCTTCCATGGTAAGTGGCAGGGTTGCACTTGAGGATGATGTAGAAAAGGCGGTTAACAAGGGTACCGACATGTTTCGTAAGTGCTTCAGGGGATTGATATTTCCGATAAGGCGTAACATCACACTCAGTGTAATCATACTGTGAAAGAGCAGACCAATCATCACAGTCAGCATATACAATCCCATTCGGGCAAATACATCTGCCATAGCAGTTGCATCTCCCGCGTAACGTGAAATAACCACTGCTATGATGGCAAAAATACCCAGTGGCGTAAGTTTGATGATGGCCATGGTGATGCGCATCATCACTTCAAAAGCTGCTTCAAAAAAATTGCGGATGGTTCGCTGATGGTTGTCAGCCGTTAGATTAGTAAAGAAGCCGAATGCGATTGCAAAAAAGATAATTGGAAGCATATCTCCTTTTGACAATACTTCAAACAGATTCTCAGGAATCATCCCAATAAGCAATTCACCCAGAGATTGGGTGGCAGCCGGCATGGAATCAACCTCAGCCGCAAACCTCAGGTCAGCACCCGCTCCCGGTTTGATAAGGTTTACCAATCCCAGCCCTGCCAGAATGGCGAATAAACTTGTCGAAAAATAATATACAATGGTCTTTAATCCTAAGCGCCCAAGACTGGAAGGGCTGCCTATTCCGGCCACCCCCGTAACAATAGAGCTGAATACCAGGGGAATAATGATCATTTTCAGCAGTCTCAGAAAAACATCTCCCATCCAGCCTATGTAAATGATCCGGGAGGGAAACAACAATCCGAAAAGAGCACCCAGGACCAGGGCGATGAGAATTTGCCAATGCAGGGCCGGTTTTTTCATTCAGCGATTCATTAATTATGCCTAAATTTGTGTAAAACTATGAATTTTTTTAATCTTAGGAAATGTTTAAATATTTCGGCCAAATTTGCCTGACCTTTGGCTTGATGCTGTCAGTAATAAATACAAACGCACAGCATACCAATATAATGTTGGGTACACTGCGCAATCCAAACGAACCCAGTATTGCCATGGACCTGAAAAATCCGGATCATATTATTGTTGGGGCCAATATTGACAACTATTTTATTTCCCATGATGGCGGCTATTCCTGGGAACAGTCCCGAATATTCTCTTCCACAATGGGGGTATGGGGCGATCCTTGTGTGGTGGTGGATACCCTGGGTAATTTTTATTTTTTTCACCTGTCCAATCCTCCCGGCCCTGAATTGATTGACCGAATCGTATGCCAGAAATCTACCGATCTTGGTGTTACCTGGAATTCAGGAAGCGGCATTGGATATATTGCAGGCAAAAATCAGGATAAGGAATGGGCGGTAGTCGATCGCAAATCAAACCGCCTTTATGTTACCTGGACGCAATTTGATGAATATGGCAGCTTAAATTCTGCAGACAGCAGCATTATCCGTTTCTCGCGTTCTGATGATTTGGGTGAAACCTGGATCGACCCTGTCCGGCTAAACAGGGTGGCCGGCGATTGCCTGGATAGCGACAATACCGTGGAAGGTGCGGTACCTGCCGTTGGAACTGAGGGTGAAATCTATGTTTCCTGGGCCGGACCCGAAGGAATCCTGTTTGACCGCTCTTTGGATGGTGGAGACTCCTGGCTGGATGATGACATCCGCGTAAGCGATATGCCCGGTGGCTGGAACTTCAGCATTCCGGGTATTTCCCGCGCCAACGGATTCCCTGTCACGTGTTGCGATGCCGGCAACAGCAAATATCGGGGCAACATATACATTAATTGGTCTGATCAGCGCAACGGGACAAACGATACCGACAGTTGGCTTTCACGCTCCACTGATGGCGGAAATACCTGGTCTGCTCCCCTGCGTGTAAACAATGACCCACCCGGCAAGCATCAGTTTTTCACCTGGATGACCGTTGATCAGGTTACCGGATATATCTGGATAGTCTTTTATGACCGCCGTAACCACAGCGACTGGCAAACGGATGTTTATGGTGCGCTTTCTAAGGATGGAGGCGAAAGTTTTATCAATTTCAACATAAGTGAAACTCCCTTTGTGCCTAATCCGAACATATTTTTTGGAGATTACAACAATATTGTTGCGCACAACAATATCGTGCGTCCTGTCTGGACGCGCCTGCACGAAGATGAATTGAGTATTTATACCGCCATCATTGATACGGCAATGGTTGCTGTTCCGGTCATTGATTCACCGTTACCTATGGCCGGGATGAGTGTTCAACCCAATCCGTTCAGCCATACTGTTACCATTTCCTTTAAATTACACCAACTTTCACTGGTGAATATGGCAATACATGATGTTACCGGTCGCAGGGTGTTATATCCTATACAAAATCAATGGATGGATGCAGGTAAATACATCGAAAAAATGGATGCTGCCTGTCACCTGCTGATGGCCGGCGTTTACATTGTGGAGCTTAATATTAATGGTAAAATACAAACTTATAAGCTAATACATTCACCCTGAACGGGAGGTAATTTTAGATCAACTTCCGGTTGCCCTGAATTTTTATGTACTTTTGCAGACAGCCGTATTACCGCGGCTACCCTCACTCATTAACACCAATATGGACGGGAAAATTCGGCAAATTCTATCTGGCGTAAGAGACATTGCATTTAAGTCAGGAGTTAAAAATCTACTTTTTAAAGATATTGCCCAAAAGCTGGATATTGATAAAAGCCTGCTTGAATCTTATTTTACCGACGAAGCGCATTTAATTGAGCGATTGCTTGAAATTGAGCGGGAATCATTTAAATCTATTTTTGATGAGTTTAATTTTGAGCATACCAATGCCATCGAAATATTACTCATTGTTAGCGAAGTGATGAGTACACGCTTTCTTGATCTTACCCCGTCGGTAACTTTTGAGCTTAAACAGCTTTATCCTGAAGTCTATCAGACCCATATTGAGCAGCGAATCGATTTTATCTATAATAAGATGAAAATCAATATCGAAAAGGGTATACGCCAGGGTGTTTACCGAAAAGATGTGAGTATTGAATTGTTGGCCCGCCTATATATCAGTCGTCTTATCGACTTGAATAATTTTGATTTTTTTCCGCCTGAGCGTTTTTCCTTCAAGTTGTTGTATGAGGTGATGTTTGATAATTTCATCCGTGGGATTGCCAATGATGAAGGATTGAAATATTATAAAAAACGCCGCAAGTTTTACACATTTTTTACTGCCGGGAAATAAACATTGTACTGCCAGGGATGTTAATCCGCCTTAAAATCCAAGCTTCCTTTTAGTGTGAAAAATTTCTGGAACTTATTTTCATCTCCTGTTTTTGCGCTGGCGCCAATGGAAGATGTAACCGATACCGTATTCAGGGAATTGGTGTTGTCCATTGCTGATCCGGGTAAGCTACAATTGCTGTTCACCGAGTTTACTTCTGTTGACGGGTTATGTCATCCCAAAGGGCGGGAAGCTGTTATGCATCGGTTGCTGGTCAATAAAAACGAGCGCAATTTACTGAAACAAACCGGGGTTAAACTTATTGCACAAATCTGGGGTGCCCATCCTGAAAAGTATTTTGAAGCTGCCCGGTTTATTGCTGAAAATTATCCATTTGATGGCATTGACCTCAATATGGGTTGTCCGGTAGATAAAATTGTAAAACAGGGTGCCTGCTCCGCGCTCATCGGGCAAGATACGCTGGTTGCTGAGATAGTTGAGGCAACGCGCGAAGGAAGTAACCTTCCGGTAAGTATAAAGACCCGCACCGGAATAAAACATCATCAGACTGAATCGTGGATAGCTCATTTGCTCACGCTCAGGATTTCGGCCATTACGCTGCATGCGCGAACGCAGAAAATGATGTCAGTAAAACCTGCCGAGTGGGAGCAGGTAACCATTGCAGTTCAGCTTAGGAACGAGATTAACCCTCAGGTTAAAATTTTGGGAAATGGTGATGTGGGTAGTTATGCCGACGGCCTGAAACGTATTACAGAAACCGGCGCAGACGGAATTATGGTGGGAAGAGGTATATTTACCAATCCATGGTTTTTTACTTCTGATGACTTTGTGCCTGAAACTGGCGAAAAGTTAAATTTACTCGAAAAGCATATCCATTTATATACTCAAACCTGGGGTAATAGTCGAAATTTCAGCATATTGAAACGTTTTTTTAAAATATATGTTTCCGGCTTCGAAGGCGCTGCCACCATACGTGGTGAACTGATGCAATGCAACAACGAAGCCCAGGCCATTGCAGCAATTCATGGCTTTCGGGATTCGGGCTTAGGTTGAAATTTGGGTGATCGGTGATCAGTGATCAGTGATCAGTTGATTTGTTGCCTGTCCGCCTCAGGCGGGAGGTGTTGTTATAAACCCGTAATCTGTGATCTGTGATCTGTGATCAGTGATCAGTAATCTGTGATCAGTGATCAGTAATCTGTGATCAGTGATCAGACTCTGCAATCTTCATATCCGCAAATCATCACATCTGCAATCTGCAATCTGTGATCTGTGATCAGTAATCTGTGATCAGTGATCAGACTCTGCAATCTTCATATCCGCAAATCATCATATCTGCAATCTGCAATCTGTGATCTGTGATCAGTAATCTGTGATCTGTGATCAGACTCTGCAATCTTCATATCCGCACATCATCACATCTGCAATCTGTGATCTGTGATCAGTAATCTGTGATCAGTGATCAGTGATCAGTAATCTGTGATCTGTGATCAATTGATTTGTTGATTTGTTGCCTGTCCGCCTCAGGCGGGAGGTGTTGTTAAAAATCTGCAATCTTCATATCCGCACATCATCATATCCGCACATCCGCAATCTGCAATCCGCAATCCAATTACTCATACTTAATCGCCACAACCGGATTGGACAGGGCTGCCTTAATGGCATGGAAACTCACCGAAATCAATGTGATGGCCAGGACGAGCAGTCCGGCCAGGGCAAAGATAAACCATGACAAAGAGATATGATAGGCGAAATTTTCCAGCCAGCGGTGAAGCATATACCACGAAAGCGGCAATGCTATGGTAAATGCCATGAATACAAGCAAAACCGACTCGCGGTATAGCATCAACATGATGCTTTGTATTGATGCACCCAATACCTTTCTTACACCAATCTCCTTAGTTCGTTGCAACGCCATAAACGAAGATAATCCGATAAGGCCAAGCAAAGCAATGAAAATGGACAAAATTGCGAAAATGGAAAATACCTGCCCCAGATTACTTTCAGCCTGATATTTTGATTCAAAACTCTTATCCATAAAATAATAATCAAATGGGCGATTGGCGTTCGCTTCGCCCCATTTCTGCCGGATAAATTCTATACTATTTTTTTCGGTGCCCGGTTTTATGCGGACACTCATCATATTCAAAGGAAAGCCGGGGATGAACATAATGATAGGTTCAATGGCATTGTGTAAAGAGACATAATTAAAATCCTTTACTACGCCAATCACTTTCATAATCCTTCCACCACTGCCATCTATTTCAAAACCCCAATGAATTCTTTTTCCAAGGGCATGCTCACCCCAGCCCATTTCACGAACGGTGGCTTCATTTACTATTACCGCTGTTTCCTTGTCGCTACCCATTTCGCGGTTGAAGTTCCTCCCCTTTACAAAAGGCACCTGCAACAACTCCAAAAAGTCATAATCACAGGGTAAGAGATTGAGCGCATAATCCTGCATCTTGTTTTCCTTTTCCACACGTACTACCTGAATGGACATGTTGCCACCGGGTATGCCACGGGACATGGCCACGTTAAGGATGTTGGGATTTTGAAGTAATGCTGATTTAAAGGAATCTGTTCTTCGTCTGAATGTGGTATCCTGTGCTTCGAGCACCATGATATTGTCTTTTTCAAAACCCATGTCGGCTCTTTGCATAAAGTGCAATTGATTAAAGATAACAATGCTACCCGTAATCATCACTATCGAAATCAATAACTGAAAAGCCACCAGACCTTTGCGTAGCCAGGTACCTCTGCTGCCAATTTTTATTTTGCCTTTAAGAACCACCGCAGGCTGGAAGGAGGATAAGAAAAGAGCAGGATAGATGCCTGAAATCAGGCCGGTAATGAGTGTAATTGTCAGTATGCCGAATATTATTTCAGGATCAGTTAGCAAACTAAAGCTTAATGTTTTTCCTGAAATCTGATTGAACAATGGAATAAACAGTTTAATCAGGATCAATGAAATTATCATAGAAAGTAACGCCAACAGCATACTCTCGCTCATAAACTGTCCGGCAAGCTGGCCTCGGTTGGCACCCACCACTTTTCGTAGTCCCACTTCGCGGGCGCGGTTGGCGGCGCGTGCAGTTGCAAGATTCATGTAATTGATGGCAGCCAGCAGGATGATAAAAACAGCTACTGCACTAAAAACATAAATATAGGCCATATTCCCTGTGGGCAAATCGGCATCAAGGTGCGAAGTATGATGAACCTTGTCAATCCGGGTGGCCTTTAACTCAAAATTGGCATTGATTTGGTCCCCGATTTCTTTCATATACTTGTCATAAAAAGCTGGAAACTTCTTTAGTATGCTGCCCATCTCCGTGTTGGGCTTCAATAAAATATAAGTATAAAACCCAACATTCCAGAAAGCCAGGGACGCCATGCTACGATATTGCTCTGCTCCAATAAACGTTGCAAGGGTCTCCATCGACATCAACAGGTCGAATGGCATATGGCTGTTTTGAGGCAAATCCTCAAATACACCGGTTACTTTGTAACTTCTACCCGAAGGGGTAAGTAAGATTTTGCCGTATGCCGGGCCTTCACCAAAATACTTTTGAGCATTTTTTTTGCTCAAAATCACCGTAAAAGGATCGGTGAGTGCCTTGTCGGGATTGCCCTCAATAAAATGAAGAGAAAACAGGTAAGGAGCCGTCGAGTCAGCCATGTAGGCATTTTTTTCAAAAAACTCCTTATCGTTGTACCGGAAAATGGTATTGTCCTGGTGGTCGAAGCGGCAGAAGGCTTCCACTTCAGGCATTTCGAGCTGAATTGCAGGGCCGAGGGGCAATGCGCTCACGGCAAAGCGATCGTGCTTATTGTTGATATTGAAGTCACTTTCAAGTCGGTAGATGCGCTCATGCATTGGAAAGTGCTTATCATAGCCCAGCTCATCATTTATATACAATAAAATAAAAATAGTGGCAGTGAGGCCCAGAGACAGCCCCAGTGTGTTTATAACAGCGTAACTCTTATTTCGCCTGAAATTGCGTAAAGCACTTCTGAGATAATTGGAAATCATAAAATTGTATTTTGACGGTGATTTGCTATTTTTGTCTTTTATTTTGACGCCAAAATGGGAATTATGTTACCGGTTTAGCGCTTTTAAGTTTTCTTTTGTATTTCAATTTGATCAAAAATGTCTTTCTTTCGTGTTCTTCTTGCTATTATTTTCCCATCCTTATCGGTAATTGATAAGGGTTGAGGATCGGTATTTATTGTATTAATACTTACCCTTGCTGGTTGGATTCCCGGAGTAATTGCAGCGCTTATTATATTAAACAAGCCTTAGTTTCAGGATAGTTTAGCGCAAAAAGAAGGCTTCCCATAGGGGAAGCCTTCTTTATACATTAAGCCATTAATCATCTGCTTAGTTGCACTTGAGTACCGTTTTAATTTGGTAATTGGCTGATTCTGCAAGTGGTCCGACTGCAGCTTTTTTGAACGAGGTACAAGCTTCATCAGTGGCACCTTTTCCAGCCTGAGCCATACCCATTTCAAAATAGAACCGGGCCTGTTTGGCTGAAGTCTTTTCCTCAGCATTCAGCCCTTTTTCAGCACTATCAATGGCCTCGTCCCATTTGGAGAGCTTATTATAGGAAAGGGCATACAGATAATACAATTCCGGATTATCCTGAGTATAGGAGGTTGCATCATCGAGCAGGCTTATGGCCATGTTGAAATTATTTTTCTTAAAAGCATTGTTGGCTTCAATCATCAGATTGTCACTCATAAATTTAACTGCCTGCTCCACCGTTTTTTCATCTTTGGTGCGGTTGCCTGTAGCTATGGCCGAATCCATGGCTGTTTTCATCAACTCGGTGTTGTTTTGTTTGTTGTAAACCAGGCCTTCGCTGAGGTAGGCGCCGGCATAGCTGGGATCATACTTCAGTGCATTGGCAAAGCTTGTAAGGGCAGCATCATATTGTTCAGCCTTGTATTCGCCGTTGCCCTTGGCCCGGTAAAGTTTGGGAATGAGATCAGCAGTTTTGGCTTTTATGCCATCATCTCCAACTTTGTCGGCATATTCATAAGCCAGTTCAAAATTTGTGATGGCTTCGTCCATTTTCTTCTCTTTATAAAGTGAAGTGGCGTAATTGTATTGCAGAGCAGGCATTTGTTGCTGTGAAAGATTTAGTATCTCAGCGCCCTCATCGCCGATTTTTTTGGCAATATCAGCAGCCTGTTGCAATGCAGTAATAGCCCCGGGTAAATCGGTGGCTGCAAGCGCAACCCCTTGATTATAAGTATTGGTGGCTTCTTCAAGTGTTTGAGCGCTTGCCCATTGAAAAGTGGCTCCCAAAAATAGAATAACACTCAGGACTACAGTTTTAAACAATCGGTTCATTTTCGTTTTTATTTAAGGTTAGTGAACGGGTTGAATTTACAAATATAGTGCTATAATTTTTTTATAGAAGCATAAATTTCTTAATCAATCTTAATATTTAGTGGTAAGAATATGATATACAGTGATATAAGTATTTATAAATTTATATATTTAAAATAAAAAAATACAAAAATCATAAAAATATATGCTCTTTTTGTGATTCTAAAAGCAACACTTAATTAAAAATTGGTTTTTGAGCGCTTCTAATTGAATTTTATTTTACATTTGCATTGCGAAAAAAACAATATTCGTTATGAAAAGTTCCATTCTAAAGATCGTTTTAGCGATAGGTATCGTTGTGCTGGCTTACTTTGTGTATGCCTCAATCCTCAATCCTATCCGGTTCGAAAGAACCTTAAAGCAGCGTAATGCTAAGATTGTAAGCCATCTTAAAGACATTCGCTCTGCCCAAACACTTTACAAACAATTCAACAACAAGTACACCAGTAGTTTCGATACACTTATCGATTTCCTGAAAAATGGGAAGATTCCTGTGGTGAAAATGGTAGCTGATCCTACAGACACCACTTACACACGGACAATCAATGATACCATTGGTTATGTGGCTATTTCAGATTCGCTTTTCTCCAACAGGCCCAATTTCAAACTAAATGATTTGCCGGTCATCCCATATTCAGACGGGCAGAAGTTTGTAATGAAAACAGATATGGTGGATAAAGGTGGGGTTATAGTTCCTGTGCTTGAGGTGATTGTGCCTTATGAGGTTTATCTTTCTGATCTTGATCAGCAGGATGTAGTGAACCTGGCTGAACGTCAGAAGACCATCAACCGTTATCCCGGTCTCGTTATGGGGTCGCTTACCGAAGCTACCACCGACGGAAACTGGGAGTAAATAGTCCGCAATGTCCGAAACCGATCTGATTAGCCACACTCAGCTTTATGACCGGTTATTTGATGCTTCGGCAACAAAGGATTATAATTTGTCCATCCGGCTTCAGCAGGATGGACTCTCTTTTTCAGTATATGCCCCTGGCCCTAAAAAATTTTTAGGACTCGAAGAGGTTAAGTTTCCCGTAAGTAACAGCCTGAAAAGCTCGATTTTATCAGATAACCTTTATGCAGGTCATTGCGCTAAATTCCTGAGTAATCATTCCTGGATTCTGCTGCCCTTTAATAAAACCAATGTCTTGTTTACGGTAAAGCAATTCACCCTGGTGCCTGAAGCCATCTTTAAGGAAGACAATGCTGCGGATTTTCTATCGCTGGTGCATGAAACGATTCCAAATCATACGTTTTATAACAGCCATTGCCGGTGGGCTGAAGCCAGGCTTGTTTTTGCGGTTAACCGCATATTAATGGAGCAGGTGAACACCTTTTTCCCCGGAGCCCGCATTTCTCATCATTTGTGTGCACTTATTGAAACCCTGCTACCCCGCTTTAAACACAGATCTTTTCCTTCTGCCCTGTTCCTGAATGTGAGGAGTGGTTTTTCTGATGTAATTGCAATAAAAAGCAATCGTCTTGTTTTTGTAAATAGTTTTGAGTGCCTTTCCGTCGGGGATTCCGTATATTTTCTTCTTTTCGTAATGGAACAACTTCAGGCCAATCCGGAACAATGGCCGGTATTTATTTCGGGTGAAGTGCTGGAAAATGACAAACTGTCTCAACTGGTCTATCGTTATGTTCGTAATGTTCATTTCCTGGATGCAACAGAGAACAGTAAAACGGCCTTTGCGCTCGAAGGTATGAACAGGCACCGATTTGTTGAACTGCTAAACCCGGTATTATGAGAATAGTAAGCGGCACTCACAAGAGCCGGCATATACATGCGCCAAAAAACCTGCCGGTACGACCCACTACCGACATTGCCAAGGAAGCCATATTTAATGTTCTGGTCAATCATTTTGACCTGGAAAGTGTAAATGTGCTTGATCTATTTGCCGGAACCGGCAACATTTCCTATGAATTTGCTAGTAGGGGAGCTGCCGGTATTACCAGTGTGGATAATAATTTGTATTGTGTTGATTTTATTAGAAAAATCGCTTCAGACCTGGGCTTTGGAGCGTTATTGGCCTTTCGGGCAGATGCTTTCAGGTATCTTGCCAATACTGAAGGAACCTACGATATTATTTTTTGTGATCCGCCTTTCGACATGGAAGAGGTAGAAGCCATTCCCGGGCTGGTGTTTGAACATCAACGGCTCAAGCTTGAAGGATGGCTCATTGTAGAACATTCCAGAGACCATGATTTCAGCCAGTTTCCGCATTTTTATCAGTTGCGAAAATATGGCAAAGTGAACTTCAGTATTTTTAGGGAATCTGAATAAGCTGAAGGCCTTATTTTAAACTGTAAATCAGGATAAAATCAATATTTTCACACTCCTCCTGTATACCCCCACATGCATGAACAAACCCTATATTGCATTGTTATAGCATTGCAACTAAAATCTATTTTTCGAACTATTTGATGCGTAATGAATAAAATGCAGAAATCATACGGGATTAAAACCACCGATAAAGAAACCCTAAAGAACTGGTACTTTCTCATGTCACTCGGACGCAAACTCGACGATCGCGCTCCCAACTATCTGAAACAAGCACTTGGCTGGTCTTATCATGCGCCTTATGCAGGCCACGATGGCATTCAACTGGCTATTGGTCAGGTTTTCGAAAAAAACAAAGATCACTTATTTCCATACTACCGGGATATGCTCACCGCCATATCTGCCGGACTTACTGCTGAGGAAATTATCATGAACGGCATTTCTAAAGCCGGCGACCTTGCCAGCGGAGGCCGTCATATGTCAAACCATTTCGCCAAACCTGAATGGAACATTCATAATGTTTCCTCCGCCACAGGCAATCACACCCTGCATGCTGCGGGCGTAGCCAGAGGAATGAAGCGTTATGGAGTTAAAGCCGTTGCCATCAGTTCCCAGGGCGAATCTTCTACCAGCGAAGGCTACGTATATGAAGCCATCAATGGGGCTTCAAACGAAAAGTTACCCGTTATTTTTGTTATTCAGGACAATAATTATGGAATATCGGTGCACAAGCGCGATCAGACTGCCAACTGGCGGGCTGCCGACAACTTCACCGGATTCAAAAACCTGCGTATCATCCATTGTGACGGAAAGAATGTATTTGATTCTATGAATGCCATGACGGAAGCAAAACGTCATGCAATAGAGAAGTCAGAGCCTGTAATCGTGCATGCTTCCACCATCCGCATACACTCGCATTCCAATTCTGATAAGCACGAACTTTACCGGGATGATATGGAGCGGTTCTGCGCTCAGGCCAACGATCCTTTTGACCGTTACCGGAAAACCCTCATCATTTCGGGCAGGGTAAGCGAAGAAGAACTGGACGAATTGGACAAAAAAGCCAAGGATGAGGTGTCAAAAGCACACAAAAAGGTAATTGTGGCTGCAGACCCTACTCCTGAAAGTATATTTGACTTTGTGATTCCTGAGCCTTATGCAGCAGAAAAATATCCGGAAGGCACGCATAATCTTGAATCCGGCGAAAAAATCAAACTGATTCAGGCGCTTAATGAAACACTTAAGGCCGAATTCCGGCACAATCCCGATACCTTTATCTGGGGACAGGACATTGCCAACAAAGACAAGGGCGGTATATTCAACGTGAGTAAAGGCTTGCAGCAGGAGTTTGGGATTGATCGCGTTTTTAATGCACCCATTGCCGAAGACTTTATTGTTGGCACAGCCAATGGTATGAGCCGGTTTGATGATAAAATCCGCATTGTTATTGAAGGTGCTGAATTTGCCGATTATTTCTGGCCAGCCATGGAGCAATTTGTAGAGATGACACACGATTACTGGCGCAGCAATGGTGCCTTTTCGCCCAATGTAGTTATCCGCCTGGCATCAGGAGGGTATATCGGAGGCGGGCTTTATCATAGTCAGACCATCGAAGGAGCTATGGCCACCTTCCCGGGAATAAGAATTGTTTATCCTTCATTTGCCGATGATGCTGCAGGTTTGCTGCGTTCAGCCATGCGTTCAAAGGGGCCAACCCTGTTTCTGGAACCCAAGGCGCTTTATAACGACCCCAAGGCCGAAACCTGGGTACCCAATGATTTTGAAGTTCCCTTCGGTAAGGCCCGCATACGTCGGGAAGGTACCGACCTGAGCATTATAACTTATGGAAACACCTCGCATATGTGCCTGGCCGTTGCTGAAAAGATAGCGGAAGAATCCGGCAAAAGTATAGAAGTAATTGATATCCGTTCGCTCATTCCCCTGGATAAGAATACGATACTCAACTCAGTGAAGAAAACCAACCGTGCACTGGTAGTGCATGAGGACAAGGTGTTTGGAGGATTCGGTGGTGAAATAGCGTCAATAATTTCCAACGATGGATTTAAATATCTGGATGCGCCCGTTAAAAGAGTGGGAAGTACCTTTACACCAGTAGGATTTAATCCCATACTCGAACGTGCCATTTTGCCAGATATCGAAAGGATATACAACGCAGCAAAGGAAGTACTCGATTTCTGATGAGTATTTGCCGGCTGGTAATGATATTAGAATAGCTGAAAATATTGTGTTTCGGCAGAATTGATGAACTTTCATGCATGTATTCAAAAATATAAATTTTGGAAACAGCAGTTTTTTTGTTATATTTGTGATGTTAATTTCTAATACTGTGCTTATGCCTACCGGTAAGATTAAGTTTTTTAATGAGCGTAAGGGCTTTGGGTTTATTTTAGATGATGAAACCCAACAGGATGTGTTTGTTCATGCAACAGGCCTCACCGAAAAAGTTGGTGAAAATGACCTGGTTTCTTTCGAAATAGCGGAAGACAAGCGGGGTAAAAAGGCGGTCGAAGTCAGGAAGATCTGACTTTCCCTTATGGCTTCCTTCCACAGGCAGGAAGCGTTTCCGTACCTGAGCCCTTTTTATAGAGCTCACAGGGGCAGGACTTATCCGGGTCTGGAGCTAAAGTTTATCTTTGCAGAAAATTCGCATCCTCTTGAACTACTTACTCGTTGAGCAACTCAGCAAATCGTACGGAGAAAAAGAACTCTTTGAAAACCTGACCTTTGGCATTGACCAGGGCAGTAAGGTGGCTTTAATTGCGCGCAATGGTGCAGGCAAAAGCAGTTTGTTAAGCATCATCAGCGGACAAGAGCTGCCCGATGCCGGAAATGTTGTCTTCCGCAAGGATATACGCTGGGCTTTCCTTCCACAAAATCCCGAAATAGATGAAAACACTTCCGTGTTTGATATTCTGTTCCATTCCGAAAATGAATTCATGCGCGCCATCAGGGAATATGAGGATTGTCTCAGGCAACTGAAGCACCACAATACGCCTGAACTGCGCAAACGGCTTGAAATGGCTACTACTACCATGGAAATGGTGAATGGCTGGGATTATGATGTGCGCATTAAAGAGATATTGAGTCGTTTTAAGATAACCGACCTCGATCAGTTGGCCGGAGAGCTTTCGGGCGGACAGCGCAAAAAAGTATCACTTGCCAAAGTGCTGCTTCAGGAAACAGACCTCCTTATCCTTGATGAACCTACCAACCATCTTGATATTGAGATGATTGAATGGCTTGAAGATTATCTTTCCCGACAGAACCTCAGTTTACTGGTGGTAACCCACGACCGGTATTTCCTGGATAATGTGTGCAATGAAATTCTGGAGCTTGACAACCAGCAATTATATCGTTACCGGGGAAATTATTCCTATTTTCTGGAGAAAAAGGCGGAGCGTGAAGCGGTAGAAGCTGCTGAAACAGAGAAGGCCAAAGGATTATACCGTAAGGAACTCGATTGGATGCGACGTATGCCGCAAGCCCGCAGTACCAAGGCAAAAGCCAGAATAGACTCCTTTTATGAGGTTCAGGACAAAGCCAACCGGCGGGTAGAAAAAGATACCGGTTCATTGGAAGTAAGCATGACCCGTATGGGTGGTAAAATCCTTGAAATCAACAATATATTTAAGGCATACGATGACAATAAGCTGGTCACCGATTTCTCCTATACCTTTAAAAAGGGCGAAAGAATAGGAATAGTGGGTAAGAATGGCTGTGGGAAATCCACATTGCTCAATATGATTATGGGCACGGTTAAACCGGACATGGGACATATCGTGTCGGGGCAGACCGTGGTATTCGGATATTACTCTCAGGAAGGGTTTCAGCCTGAAGGCGATAAAAGGGTAATTGATATAGCCAAAAGTATAGCGGAAGAGATGCCACTGGGTAAAGGACGGATCTCCGCATCCGCTTTTTTATCGCATTTTAACTTTCCGCACACGCTTCAATATAATTATTTTTCCAGCTTAAGCGGGGGTGAAAAGCGCCGGTTGTTTCTGCTGATGCAATTGTTGAAAAATCCAAATTTTCTTATCCTGGATGAACCCACCAACGACCTGGATATTCATACCCTGAACCTGCTGGAGGAATTCCTGATGAATTTTGAGGGATGCTTACTGGTGGTGTCACATGATCGATTTTTTATGGATAAACTGGTTGATCATGTGTTTGTATTTGAAGGAGAGGGTAAGATTAAGGACTTTTATGGCAATTATACTGAATACTATCGCAATCGCTTGGCAGATGAAGCTCGCCTGAGCCGCCAAAAAGCTGCAGAAACCAAACCAGAGATTAAAAAGCAACCGGAAAAACCGGCTGTCCGCAAACCCACCTATAAGGAAAGGAGTGAATTTGAATCTCTGGAAAAGGATATTGCCAACCTCGAAACGACCAAGGCCGGCCTTTTAGAAAAAATGAATAGTGGAGAATGCACCCCTGCTGAACTGGAGCAGATCAGTCGTGATTACGGAATTGCCGAGGCCGAGATTGACGAGAAGACCAATCGCTGGCTTACCCTGGCTTTTTTGTTTGAATAATACTTTTATACCAAACTGTTTTATTTAAAAAAATCAGCTTTCCCGCAAGGAAAAGCTGATTCGCTATTGAGTGTGTGAGTGTGTTATGAATTGAGCATTACCGGCATGACGAGCATAAGGATTTCTTCGGCTTCATTTTCTCTTTCTACCGGCCGCAGTATGCCGGCACGGTTGGGAGCCGAAAGCTCCAGTTTTATGTTCTCACTGTCGAGGTTATTGAGCATTTCAAGCAAAAAGCGGGAATTAAATCCAATTTCCATATCCTCTCCATCATAGTTGCAGTTGAGCCTTTGGCGGGACTCATGAGCAAAGTCAATATCTTCAGCATCCACATACAGCTCCTGCCCGCTGATGGAAAGTCTGATTTGATTGGTTGACTTGCTGGCAAAGAAAGAAGCACGCCTCAGGGTGGTAATCAGTGACAAACGGTCAACCAGCAGGGTGTTTGGATTGTCGGTAGGAATAACAGCTTCGTAGTTGGGATAGCGACCTTCAATCAGGCGGCAGACCAGATCCACATTGCGGAACCTAAACCGGGCATTCGTATCATTATACTCAACAGAAATTTCTGTCTGATCGGAAGTAAGTATGGCTTTTAACTGATTGAGTGGCTTTTTAGCCATAATAAAGTTGGTATTGCTGGCAGCACTGGCATCGGTACGTTTGTATTTTACCAGTTTATGGGCATCGGTAGCCACAAAAATGATTGAATCCGTTGAAAGGTCGCAATACACTCCCGACATGGCTGGTCTCAGGTCATCGTTGCCCGTGGCAAAAATGGTTTTGTTAATGGCCATAAGTAATAACTCAGAGGGAAGGATAATCTTTTCGGCACCTTCAATTTGCTGAGCTTTGGGAAATTCATCGGCATTGTGTCCTGCAATACGGAATTTGGCTTCGTCGGCAGCTATTTCAATGCCCAGATCTTTGTCGATGGTGAAAGTAAGCGGAGTGTCGCCATAGGTCTTCAACAGTTCGAGCAAAATCCTGGCCGGTATGGCCACTGCGCCTTCATCATCAGCCATCGTGGCTTCCACGGTTACGGTCATGGTCGTTTCCAGATCAGAGGCAGTAATGCTCAGGATATTGCCATTTAATTCAACCAAAAAGTCATCCAGGATAGGAAGGGTGTTACTCGTATTGAGCACTCCACTAATGGATTGGAGGCTTCGCAGTAAGCTTTGGCTTGATACTATAAACTTCATGTTAGACGTTTTTCATTAAAAAGGATACATTTATTATGGTCACGGTAAAATTATGAAATTTATTGACAATTAAAGCCTCGGAATGAAAAAGCATTGAATAAAATTATCAACAAGATATTAACGACCGTTATTTTAGCCTGTTTTTGCCAAAGTCAAACTTTTTCTCTGTGCCCTTAAGCAGTCTTTTCATGTTTTCACGATGCGTGAAGGGAACAAAAATAGCAATACATATGGCCAGTACAATGAGTGGAACACTTTTTACTTCAAAAATAAAAATGGCTTCCAGTGGAAAAATGATGGCGCTGCTGATGGAAGAGAGCGAAACGATACGGGTAAAAACCATCATTAAGGTAAAAAATACCAGGATGAATAAGAAAGGGGCCGGATAGAGAAATATGACGACTCCCACCAGCGAGGCTACTCCCTTTCCGCCCCGAAAACGGGCAAATGCTGGATATACATGGCCGAGTACGGCCAGTCCACCCAGAATGATTTGATAAATGGTATGCTGGTTGTCAGAAAACTCAGGGTTGTTAAGCCAGATGGAAAGCGAAACAGCTAGCCAGGCCTTGAAAACATCAAACAACAATACGGGAATACCTGCCTTTAACCCCAATACCCTTATGGTGTTGGTTGCACCGGCATTGCCACTGCCATGGTTGCGGATGTCGAGTTTGAAATACTGCTTTCCCACCCATACTGCTGTCGGAATAGAACCAAGCAGGTAAGCAAGTATGGCAGCCAGGATCACTTCAAAGTTAAGCATAGTGTTAAGCGTTTAGAGTTAATTGCGGGATTGCATCTTGCGCAAAAAAGCAATTCTTCGTTCCGGTGTTCCGATAATATACTGATAGGGAGCCTCGCTGTTCCCGATTTTTTGAGTGCGTTTATCTTCTTTTAATTCAGCAATGATGACATTAAACTCATTGTCAGAAGAGATGACCTGCATAAAATTGCTGCCGTAACTAAAGAAGTACCATTGGTCGTTACTGAGTTCAAGATAGATGTTAATGATGTCCCCGGTCCGGCGTTTGCCAATTTCCACATAGCCGGTCACTTTTCTGTTTACGAGATTTCCACTTGCACCTGCAATGCCAAATTCGCCTTCACTTACTATGGACTTCAGGTTCGGATCCCAAACCATGTTTAATCCGGTAAGCAGCAGCCTGGCGTTCAGATCCTGAGGTGGACGCTTCAATTGTCCGCTTAGATTGAGCTCGGCCGTTACTTCACGGGCAGTTTTCTGTCCCAGTATTCCGTTAAGCAGACTTTGGTAACTAAATCCGTTGATGTCGGTTCCCGGAAGTTCACTTTTGCGCAAGGCATCTGTAAGTTTGTTCATGGCCTGATCGGAAAAGAAAAAATTAATGGCCATGCCAAGTTCAAAACGGGTAGAGTCAGCGGGCATAAAATGGGTGGCCTTTCCAAAGGATTTTACGTTGACCTGGCCCAGGCCTGCGCCGGTTTCAATTTTCCCGGTGGTGGATAAGATACATTGTCTGGTATCGAGCTCCATCGCGGGTTGATCATTGTCGGCTGCATTCTTATCTTCGGTTACAATAAATCGTTCATTTTTAGCGTCATAACTTATCCAACCTTTAGATGAGGCCACAATGGTATCGCCCCAGGCCTTGGGTTTCTGATAAAACGCAGGATAAATCTCACCAAAGAAGTCGGAATAAACCATGGCCACCATAACCGGATCGCCCAGGGTATCCTTCATTATGGGTGAAACGGGTAGTTGTATCTTTTGGGGGTTAACAAAGGTGCTGAAAGTAACCCAGGAGGGCTGGCCATCATTGCACGGATCATTGAGCTGATAGGCGCCGCTGAAATTCATAAATTGTTCTGCTGCCAGCAAATCAATCATTCCGGTAAAGCGGAAATGCGCGTTAAGTTCAAATTGATCTTCCGGTTTTATCAATGCCCGGCCGATGGTTTGTTCGGCATTATCTACCCGAATGTTACCGAAATAAACCGGTTGCACGGTTCCCCTGGGATCGGTATAATCCACATAGCCCGAGGCGCTGTAATTATGTCGGGTTTTTACTTCTGCAGAAGCGTTGTAGATGCGGTGATATTTCTGTTTACGGTCAGTAATGATGGTAGCATTGGTCAATGGCTGCATATTTCCGTCCGAAAGTATGGTTACTTCACCATTGCCGGGAAAAATGGCCGCATCTGCTACCCTGATCATCTTAACTTCACGGGCATTGATTACATTTTCTTTCATGCGATAGGTGGCTTCCATGGCAAAAAATTGCAGCGAATCCCGGGCGGGATCGGTCGAAATAAAGGCAGAACCCGTAAAGTCAAAATCCACCAGATCGGTGAGGTTTATGGTGTCAGAGAGCGCTGCGCGACTGGCCAGTGAGTTGGTAAGATAGAGCTCTTCATCTTTCATCCGCCACTCAATCTTATCCATATAACAAATGTACCGGCTCAACGGCAGATTAATGCGTACGCTGTTACCGGGAGTGCCAAAAGTGGCGAAATTTCTGGTAAAATCAACCTTCCCGGGATAAACATCTGCTGCAAATGAAAGCGACGGTCTTTCGGGATAATATAATCTGAAGGCCGTAGTATCGGAGGTGAATGAATGCGTGCTAAAGACAAAGGTTCCAGCCGTGAGATCGGCATTGTCGAATCGTGTCTTACCTTTTCCAAGCAGACCGGCTGAGGTAAGGGAAAGAATACCTGAATGAAAAGACTTGCCGTTAAACATGGCAAACTCTTTTCCCGGAAGGGTATTTAAGCGCATTACATCCATTTTTGGAAGCCAGCGTTGGTAAACACCTACACCGGTAACTGCCGGGAAAGCAGGAAAATCAGTGCTTTGGGCTATATTGAAGCTGTCCAGGATGGCTACCAAAGAGTCCGGATAAAACATAAACCGCTCTGATTCACTGGTAGAGGTCAGGTATTTAAGGGTACCGCTACCATCCAGTCCCCGATTGCTGAGCGCTAGTTTAGAGTAAAAAATTGCCCGCCCGTCATAAACGGGGATACCTTCTTTCCCAAGCTGCCGACTGAATCCCAGAGAGTAGTCATCCATTACTTTAAGTGGTTCTCTTATTTCAGGTAAAATGCCGTCAGTGTATAGATAACCGTTAAATTTCAATCCTTCGGTAGTAAAACTGTTCAGGCTGTCGAGCACAAAAGGGTCAACGGTATAGTAAAATTTATCACGTTTATATACTCCCTTTTCTACCCTGGGCTGATCATAATATACGTAAGCATCGTTTTTGCTGATAAATACCGGATAAACCGGCAGGCTTTGAATGCCAGACTTATTTGCCGGGTCATCAATCATCAACTCACCGCTGAGGTTAGCCAGCACATTTTTGACTTTCACCTGTGACAGCTTTTTGTCTTTCTTCGAAACGGTATCTACTTTAAAGGTAATGGAGTCTATTTGCGGCATATTCAATTTGAATTTGTCGTATTCAAATGAACTCTCATTGGCGTAAAAGTCAAAATAGCCTGCACGTACCAGGCCGGTAAAAACAAAATCGCGGTTCTTACGGAGTAAAATTTCGTGATCGCGGGGATAGATATAAACTGCCTGAGAATCGCTGAGCGAAACCTGGGATACGCCTTTTATCTTTAAGTCAAACGTTTTCAGGTTGAGTTCTGCATTGCTGGTTCGGGTAACCTGCGATTGGATTTGGATTACATCGTAATCCTGCTTTTTGCTGCGTGCCATCAGGTAGTCGGTGAGTCGATCAACAACCTCGATGCGCTCATTATCGATATTGTAAATAATATAACCGCCGTTAGACAGGTTTATTACCATGGTTTTAACCTGTTCAGCAGGCTTTTGCATAAATTCAATGAGTTCGCTCAGATAGAAGACTTTCCTTTTGGTACTGGTGGAAAAGTTATAGATAACATTTATGGGATTGATCTCATCAATGCCCTGCATACGCCGGTAACGATCAAGGGAATAGTAGCTTGAGGATTCAAAAAAAGCGTCGCCCTGCTGTCTGATGCCGCGCAGCATTTCCATGCTCATTTTGTCGCTGCCAACAGTGTAATATAAAGCTTCAAAATACATATCTACCTTATGATATGAGTTGAAAAACGGGCTGGCTGTCGCGCCTTCACCTGAGCGGATGAGCATCAGTTCACGATCTTTATCAATGTATCTCACCTGAATTCCCGGATGAAATATGGAATCTGTTTCGTGATAAATGGTAGCAGACGCCCGCTGCGATATCATGCGTTCAGGCATAATAACGAAGCTGCGTGAAGCCAGTTTGATAAATGGAGCACCCTGCCGGTTAATCCAGATAACTGCATCGCGGTTGCCATATCCTGAGCCAATGATACGTGCTCCTTCCAGTGTAAATCCGCCCCGATAATCTATGTCCTTGTATAGGGGGCTGATTTCTATATCTGTTTGATAGGAGGTAAATTTAGGAAAGGTCGCCTTGTCAATGGGTACGCCCACCAGTACGCGATCTTCCAGGGTCCCGGTAAGGGGGAAATTGAAGAAACCCTTGTGGTAAAAATTAACGGTATCGGCACTCCAGGCAGTAATCTTAAGATCAATGCTGTAATTTTGAATCAGGGCATATACTTTTTGCGGATCAAGCTTAACGGCTTCCCAGTAAACTTTCCCCCCTGAACCTACAAACAGGTCTTTGAGCGGATAATGTGTACCTGATGTTTCACGAATACGAATACTGTCGCGTCCGGTGATGCATACCAGATCTACCTTGCTGAGCTTTACCACAAGCGTGGTATCATAATCATATGTATAGCTTCCTTTTCGGAATTGCCATGAGTTGCCATAGGACCTAAAAATGGTATTTTTTTGATTGAGGTTTACCGTATTTCCAAAGAAAACGCTTAGTTGTCGCAACAATTTGGAATCTATAAAAGGTTGAAGCCCTTTGTGCCAGGCGATGATGCTGTTGGGCAGCCCGCTGAGTCTGAAGGTATTTACGGCTTCCAGGTAGTCGCGAAAAGCCGGGGTCGGACGCATATTCTGCGCCAGCATCAGGTTGGAGGTGCGGATTATCTCTTTTTGAGCACCGGGGGCCACTTCGCCATTTGTCCAGCGGTCTTTGAGCAGTTTTATGGCGTCCCGTGCAACCTTATCCTTGGAGGGTGCCATAAAAGTCGCCAGCTCTTCGATAAACAGGGTCGGATCATCTGAGAAAACATTGGGTTCCTGAGCAGACAACGAAATGGTGCAAATCAGTAAAAATAACAAGGCAGAAATTCGTCGTAGCATAGCTGTTTTCAGTTAGTAAGCGGCATTAACGTTGAGTTTTTATTGTTTTCCGGTTAAGCAGGCAAATGGAAACGGGCTGCCACCCAATTGTTTTTCTCAGTATATCCATCGCCATGAAGTCCCAGGCTTTCAGCCTGCCGGCTGATGGCATCCAGGTCGCTCAGATAAAAACCACTCATAATCAATAATCCTTCTGCCAGAAGACAGTTTACATATGCAGCCATATCTGCCATGAGAATATTGCGGTTGATATTGGCCAAAATTATTTCATAGTGATGATCGCCCAGCAGGGAAGCATCCCCCGGATAAACGCTAACATTGGCTGTTTTATTTCTTTCCACATTTTCAAGGGCGTTGTGGAAAGCCCATTCATCATTGTCGATGGCTGTAACCGGATTGGCACCCTTTTTTGAAGCCAGTATGGCGAGTATGGCGGTGCCGCTTCCCATGTCGAGCAAGGATTTGCCGGTAAGTTCCATGTTAAGCATTTGCTCAATAATCAGGGCAGTAGTTTCGTGGTGGGCAGTGCCAAACGACATCTTGGGCTCAATCACCAGCTCAATCATGCCTGCCGGTGCCGGTGGGTGAAAAGGAGCCCTGATGTGACATTCTCCGGCGATAGTGACCGGCTTAAAGTTTGATTCCCACACGGCATTCCAGTTTTGATCGGAAATATTGGCGATGGTAAACTTAAGGCCGGGAAAGCCCTGCTTTATGGAGTGGTGGTCCAATAGTTCTGGCCTGAAATCTTTGGCCGGAATATAGGCAGCTATCCCTTCCGGGGTTTCTTCAAAACTTTCAAATCCAATTTCGGACAGCCAGGCAATGAGTATTTCGCCTAATGAAGCATCATTCCCTGCCAGGTGGCAGTTTAACCGAATATAATCCATAGAAATTGCTTATTTTATTTCCTGGAAGCTATTCACAATGGCCACAAAATCTTCCGACTTGAGCGATGCGCCGCCAATGAGGCCACCATCTACATCAGGGTTGGCAAACAATTCGGCCGCATTTGAAGCATTGCAGCTTCCACCATATAATATGCTTACCTCATTGGCTGCGTCTTCGCCGAACTTCCCGGCAACCGAATTGCGGATAAAGGCATGCATCTCCTGAGCTTGTTCAGGGGTGGCGGTGAGTCCGGTACCGATGGCCCAAACGGGTTCATAGGCAATAACGATGCGTTTAAAATCATCTTCGCTCAACTGAAACAAAGCATCACTTAACTGTGATTCTACAACATTAAAGTGATGACCGTTCTCCCTTTCTTCCAATACTTCGCCACAGCAATATATTGGTGTTAACTCATGCCGGAGAGCCAGTTCAATTTTTTTAGCAATGGTGTTATCATTTTCACCAAAATATTGCCGGCGTTCCGAATGGCCCAATATTACATATTGCGCACCCATGGATTGAACCATGGCTGCTGAAATTTCCCCTGTAAATGCTCCCGAATCATGTTCGCTCATGTTCTGAACACCAAAGCTGAAGGCATTCTCAGACGAAACATCGTTGGCCAGTTCAAGGTACAGCACCGGGGGAAAAACCACTACAGTCACATCCTCGGGACGACCATTCCTGAGCTGATCTGCAATGCCGAAGAGCAGGTCCTCAGCCTCACTAAAGGTTTTATTCATTTTCCAGTTTCCGGCAACAATTTTTTCTCTCATAACGCATATTGTGTTAAATGAATTCAATGTTATTCAGGCAAGTCTCACCCGGGGGTCGAGTACACCATAAATAATATCTACAAAAATATTAATAATCACCAACATAACCGCAATAAAAAGTACTGCACCCATCACTACAGGGAAATCATATTTTTCCAGTCCATCCACAATCACCACCCCAATGCCTTTCCAGTCGAAGACATATTCTACAAAAACAGCTCCTGCCATCAGGGAAGCGAACCAGCCGGATGCAGCGGTAACTACCGGATTTAGTGCGTTGCGTAGCGCATGACGATAAATGACACGATTTTTGGTTAGCCCTTTGGCTCTGGCAGTGCGGATGAAATCCTGTGAAAGCACCTCAAGCATGGAACTGCGGGTGAGTTCAATGATAATGGCCAGTGGTCTGATTCCCAGGGTGAGGGCCGGGAGAATGAGGTTTTTAAGGTCAAGGTATTCGCCCCGGCCGAAATCATCTACCGAATACAGGGAACCGAACATGCTGAGCCCGGTGTAATCCGCAAGTACGAATGCGAACAGCCAGGCCATAAGTATAGCGGCGAAAAAAGAAGGTAACGACATGCCCAGTACTGAAACGATGAGGGCGGTATGATCGAACCAGGAGTCTTTACGCAAAGCCGTGGCTATGCCAATAAAAATTCCCAGGATTATGGCAAACCCCATGGCTACTGTAGCCAGCAGCAGGGTGTTGGGTAAGGCCTGTACTATGATGTCGGTTACCTTGCGCTGGCTTTGATAGGATCGCCTCAGATAAGGTGGCTTTAGTAAAACAGCCGTATTTCCAACGGTTAAAAGTTTCTGGTAAGGTTCGTATTTCTGCCAGGCTGAACCCGGATCTTCATCCCGGGTGAACCGGTGAAACGACAAGGGCGACAGGTCGTTAACAAAATCAACATATTGCAGGATCAAGGGTTTATCCCTACCCAGTTCTTTGTTGATGGCTTCCACCGAAGCCATATCAGCTCTTTGTCCCAGCATCATTCTTGCCGGATCACCCGGCAGGATGTTGAACAAGACAAAAACAAGCGTAACCACCCCAAACAACACAAAAAGTCCGTAATACAGCCGTTTGAGGATGAAATATACCATAGAATCAATGGGCTGGTTTGGGTGGATAAGTAAGAATAACTTCTTCGTAGGCAGGCAGATCGTTGAAGTGCCATTTGTCGAGCACAATACCTTTGTCCAGCAACAATAGTCCGGGATTGGCCCTAACCATAGTTTTTAGAACAATATCATCGGCAAAGAAGAATTCATAGGTGAGGCCGAGTTGGTCTTTTATCGCCTCCACTTTTTCAGGGAGAGTGGCGGTAAGCGCGATAAATCCGCAACCATCTTCTTCTGTTTTCAGTGCAAACTCATTGAGGGCTTTTAAGGCGGTAGTGTCTGCAGCTTCCAGATCCCAGGAAACAGCAATGTATTGGCATCCCGGATGGCGGATAAAGGTTTCGGTAAAATCGTTCCCTTCTTCATCCAGAATCTGCAAGTTGCTGCCCGGTGAAATATTGGGGTTATCCACCCGTTGTTCCACAAACTCCCATTCTTCCATCCATACGGAATCGTTGTATGGATAGTCCGGAGAGAGGTATTCCTGGGTTTCACCGGTGGCCTTGTTACGGTAAAGAAGGTAATATTTAATGGGCTGAGGGTTTTCAACATACATTTTATTGCCTTTCTTCCATTCCATAAAATCCATTATTGGCAGGTGGTTGTAATTCCAGAGGCTAAAACCGACGAACAAGGCTGCAACCAGGGCAGCCGACCCATAGGAGGTTATGTTCCCGGACCGGTCCCTGGTTTTATTGCGGTAAGCAAATAAAAACAGGGTGAAAAGCAGTAAGATAACATTCTTGTAAAAAGTTTGCCAGTTGGTTAGTATAATGGCATCACCAAAGCAACCACAATCGGGAACGGGATCGAAAATAGCATCGTTGAGCGTGAGCCCCGTAAAGAAAAGCATAACTACCAGTAGCAGCCAGGAGTTCACTTTGGGTTTAAGATTTAACAACACTACCACACCTAGCGTAAACTCAAGGGTACTCATTAGTATGGATAAAGTTAGCGCAGCGGGCATCATCCAATGGGTACCCCATACCAAAAAATAATCTTCAAAACGGTAAGCAGTGCCTAAAGGATCAATTCCTTTAACAATTCCTGAAAAAATGAATGTAATTCCAACGACAATTCTCGAAATTAAGTGAAGCAATTTCATAGTAAAAGGTAGTTTTTTGTATATTGAAAATCAGACTTATTCAGAAAGTTTAATGAGTGCAAATACGGCATAATTGATGATGTCGAAATAATTGGCATCCACGCCTTCAGATACGAAGGTTTCTCCCTTATTGTCTTCTATCTGCTTTACCCTGAGGAGTTTCATCAGAATGATATCGGTGAGTGAACTTATCCGCATATTGCGCCATGCTTCATCGTAATCGTGATTTTTATCAAACATGAGTGCGCGTGCCTTGTGAGCATAATCATCATACATCGCTTCAAATTCAGGTTCCGGCTGAATGCCTTTTTTTTCATTCAGTTCAAGCTGAATCAGCGCAATGATGGCATAATTTACGATGCCAATAAATTCGGGCCAGACATCTTCATTAATCTTGCGTTCGCCTTTGCGCTGTATACTTCTGATGCGGTTTGCTTTGATGTATATCTGGTCGGTGAGTGATTCTGGTCTGAGTATTCTCCATGCCGGGCCATAATCTTTCATCTTGGCTAAAAATATATCTTTGCAGGCAGTGATGGCATTGTCAAATTGTGCTCCGGTATCTTGTTTCATAAAAAATTGACCCTTAACAGATTGTAGAATATTAACTTCAGGCAAAATTATGGTTATTTCGACCGATAAAAGTAGTGATTTTTCGCAAACTGCCTTGCTGAGTTGCGGATCAAAGCAGGTGGATTTGAGTAAACCGCTGATAATGGGCATCTTAAACTTTACCCCTGATTCATTTTATGATGGCGGCAGCAGTTTTACGCTGGATGAAGCCATGAAAAAGGCCGGGAGGATGATGGATGAAGGGGCAACATTTATAGATATTGGTGCTGTTTCTACCCGGCCTGGAAGCGAAACCCCTGGAAGCAAAGAAGAACAAAACCGATTGTTGCCGGTATTGAAATCTGTGATGCGGCTTTTTCCTGAAGCGGTAGTGTCTGTGGATACTTACCGTGCAGAGGTGGCCCGCATAGCCCTGGAGGAAGGTGCACATATGATTAACGACATCTCCGGCGGGTCAGCCGATGCCGGCATGCTTCCACTGATGGCCAACTCATCGGCGGCATTTGTGATGATGCATATGCAGGGCACCCCGGAAACCATGCAGCAAAATCCACATTATGAAAATGTTGTAGAAGATATCGCTCACTTTTTTGCCACACAGCTTTGCCATCTACACTCATCTGGAAAGAAAAATATTGTACTCGATCCTGGCTTTGGATTTGGCAAAAACCTCAGCCACAATTATACCCTGCTTAATCACCTGGATTATTTCAGGGAAATGTTTGATTTTCCATTATTGGCGGGCGTTTCCCGAAAATCTATGATTTACAGACCTTTAGGAATCACCTCTGCCGAAGCCCTGAACGGTACCACCGTGGCCAATACCATTGCCTTGCTTCGCGGTGCCAATATTTTAAGGGTACACGATGTAAAACCTGCCATGGAAGCCGTTAAACTTGTTAAGCTGATGCAGCAGAGCATTTAATTTTCTAAATTTGCAAAAAAGCCGTCTATGCCTGAATTACTCTCTTTGCTGTTCATAAATATTCGTTTGCTCGATATTATTGACATCCTGCTGGTTGCCCTCATGCTTTATGAATTGTACAATTTGTTGAAGGGCACTGCTGCCATTAATATTCTCATTGGTATAATCGCTATATTTCTGATATGGAGGGTGGTGAGAATATTGGAAATGGAGTTGTTGTCTGAAATTCTTGGCGCCTTTATCAGTGTGGGGTTTATTGCATTAATAGTCGTGTTTCAGCCTGAAATCAGGAAGTTTTTGCTTTTGTTGGGTACCCCATCGTTTATACGGAAAAAGAATCGGCGGTTTTTCTTCTGGCGTATGCGCCCGGGTGATGAAGAGCAGCTTGATATAGATCCCATAGTACAGGCCTGCCACAAGATGGCCAACCTTAAGGTAGGAGCCCTTATTGTGATTGGGAAAATTCATGAACTTGAAGAATTTGAGCAAACGGGGGAAGTACTCGATGCCATTATTTCGGAACAGCTTATTGAGAATATCTTTTTTAAGAATTCACCGCTGCATGATGGAGCTATGATTATTTTGAACAATAGAATTAAAGCAGCCAGTTGCATACTTCCGGTGTCGAAAAACGATAAACTACCTGCCCATATCGGATTGCGGCACCGCTCTGCTGTCGGCGTTACCGAAAAAACGGATGCCGTAGCCATTGTCGTTTCTGAACAAACAGGCAAAATTTCGTGGTGCAAGGAAGGAAAACTTATGCACAACATTCAGCCTTCACAGCTTAAATCAATGCTTGAGGAAGAGTTTAATGTTGAAAACTAAGGGAGATTATTTTCCGGCTTCAGCCGCTTTTCGTTCAAATTCCCTCACCATTTCATCCGGCGACTTGCCCAGGTTGGCAATGGCTGCTTCTGCATCGTCGGTCAATTCGTGCTCAGGAAACATTTTAATAAAATCCTGATAGCATTTTAATGCCTGGGCATAGTTGCTGAGGAAATTCTCATATACAAAACCTTTCAGAAAAATGACTTCGGGCATGCGATTGCTTTTGGAGTATTCATTAATCATCCTGTCGCTGAGGGCAATGGCTTTTTCACCCTCATTCATGGACATGCTAAGGGTGATGGCTTTATAAAGGTAGTTCGGCGCCAGTGAATCAGCAGGATGTTCATTCACGTAGTTTTCATACTCCTGAAGTAATTCAGTAAGTTTTGCCTGTTCAGGATGGGCGTCCGAAGCATCGATTTGTTTTTCCAGTCTGGTGAGACGCTCGACATCCTTATCCGATCCAGAGGTGCATGAAATAAGAGCAGCAATGGCCATCACCATTAGCAGGGCAATTGATTTGTAGTTCATAACAAGTGGTGAAATAAGATTAAAAAGTGGCTTTTTTGCGTATCGCCGGGAAAAGCATTTTATAGCTGGTATCTACCAAACCCTTTGCAATTTCGCTCAATTTACGTTTGAGCATAATTTTTCGCAGCGAACTGATGCGGTCAACGAAAAGGATGCCATCCAGGTGGTCGTATTCATGCTGAATAACCCGGGCGAATACACCGTTGATCTTTTCATCATGGAAATTAAAATGTTCATCGTAATACTGCAACCTTAAATCCGTTTTGCGAATCACATCTTCCCGGATTTCCGGTATACTGAGACAACCTTCGTTAAAGGACCATTCTTCGCCCTCCTGCTCAACAATGTGGGCATTGATGAATACCTTTTTAAGATTGGTTTCGCCGGGAAAGTCTTCTGCGTAAGGGGTGGCATCTATCACAAACAAACGTATATCTTTATTTACCTGTGGCGCAGCCAGGCCAACTCCGTTGGCAGCGTACATAGTTTCGAACATATCGTCGATAAGCTGTTGCAATCCGGGATAGTCTTTATCTATTTCAACGCAAACTTTGCGAAGGGTAGGGTGACCGTATGAGACAATGGGCAATATCATGCGAAATAATTTTCAGGTTGTATTTAAATTCGGTGCAAAATTACAAAAATCATTTGAATCGGCCCATATCTCTCATTTCAAGGTATGACTGTAAAATGATGGCGGCGCTTACGGCATCGACCAGGGCTTTGTTCTGGCGTTCAGATTTTTTCTTACCCGATTGAAGAATGGCCTGCTGGGCCATACGTGAAGTAAAACGTTCATCTACACGTACAATCTTCATTTCAGGAAAAGTTTTGCTAAACAGGCGAATAAACGGCTCAATATACTGAACTGACTCTGAGGGCATATTGTTCATTTGTCGGGGCTCACCTATCACAATCAGGTCAACCTCTTCCTGCATAAAATAGTTTTTCAGGAAGGGGATGATTTGGGCAGCACTTATGGTGGTCAATGGAGAGCCAATCATCTGTCCGGGATCAGTAACTGCCAATCCAACCCTTTTTCTGCCATAATCAATGGCCAAAACTCTGCCCATATTGTTATTGTTTAAAGCACAAAGTTAGCAATAAACTCCGGGCGTTGAAAAAACCAGTAATTTTGGCCTCTAAACCTACCTAATTATGACTGACCTTCAGCATTTGATAACATCGGCCTGGGACGACCGCTCGCTGGTGACCCGTTCTGAAGTGGACGATGCCATCAAACAGGTTATTTCCTTGCTCGACAAGGGTGAATTGCGCGTGGCTGTGCATGTGGGCGATGAATGGAAAGTGAATGAATGGGTAAAAAAAGCGGTTATCCTCTATTTTATCATTTCAGGAATGGAAACCACAGAAGCGGGGCCGCTCGAATTCAACGATAAAATACCCTTAAAACATGACTTTTCCCGACTTGGCATACGGGTAGTTCCTCCTGCAGTGGCACGTTACGGCTCCTTTCTGGCCCCCGGTGTAGTGCTTATGCCTTCGTATGTGAACATCGGTGCCTATGTTGACAGTTTTACGATGATAGATACCTGGGCTACGGTTGGTTCATGCGCTCAGATTGGCAAAAGTGTTCACCTGTCGGGAGGAGTAGGCATAGGCGGTGTGCTGGAGCCCGTTCAGGCTGCGCCGGTAATTATTGAAGATGATTGTTTTATCGGATCCAGATGCATAGTGGTGGAAGGCGTAAGGATAGGACGCGGTGCGGTGCTGGGTGCCAATGTGGTTATTACCCGTTCCACCCGCATTATTGATGTTTCCGGCTCTTCGGCCCGTGAGATGAAAGGTTATATCCCGCCGCGCTCGGTAGTTATTCCCGGAACCTATCCCAAAGCATTTCCTGCCGGTGAATATCAGGTTTCCTGCGCGCTTATCATAGGACAGCGTAAGGAGTCCACCGATTTGAAAACTTCACTCAACGATGCCTTGCGCGATTATAATATTCAAGTATAAAGCTTCGTTTTAGCATGGTGAAAGGTAAAACATTATCCCGTATTCTGGTAATACAAACGGCCTCGCTTGGTGATGTGATCTTGTCCACTGCCCTGGCTGAAACTTTGCATGAAGCCTTCCCTAAAGCCCAAATTGACTTTCTGATAAAAAAGGGGTATGAACGTCTTTTCCAGGAACATCCGTTTGTAAATCAGATATATACCTGGGATAAAAGCACCCGGAAGTATTTAAAATTATGGCGTCTGGCCATTCAGGTTCGCCGGAACCGCTATGATGCGGTAATAGATGTACAGCGGTTTGCCTCCTCAGGGTTTATCACTGTATTCTCAGGGGCTACCTTCAGCGCAGGATTTCGTAAAAATCCATTTTCAGTATTTTTTAAGCATCGCGTGGAGCATGTCATCTCGGCCCAGGCCAAAGGCATACACGAAATAGACAGGAATCATGCTTTAATTCAGCCGCTAACCAGTCTCAAGACCAGGAAGCCCGGACTTTATCCCACGCCTGCTGATCGCCAGAGGGTTGAAACTCATCAAAAAGAAGCATATATCACCCTTTCACCGGCTTCTTTGTGGTTTACCAAACAGTATCCGGCAGAAAAGTGGGTAGACTTTCTGGATAATATTCCCATTGATTTGAATGTTTTTTTGCTTGGTTCAAAGGCCGACATTGAGCTTTGTGAACAAATCAGCAGGCAAACCCATCATAGAAACATTACAATTCTGGCGGGGGCACTCACTTTTTTACAAAGTGCTGCCCTGATGCAGACTGCGCTGATGAATTATGTAAATGATTCAGCACCTCAGCATCTGGCTTCGGCAGTGAATGCACCGGTTACTGTTATATTTTGCAGCACTGTGCCTGAATTTGGATTCGGACCTTTGTCAGACAATGCTCACATTGTGCAAACCGCCCTGGCGCTCGAATGTCGCCCGTGTGGATTACATGGATATCAGGCCTGTCCACTCGGTCATTTTGCCTGTGCCCATTCCATAGAAACCAGTCAATTGCTTGATACATTGCCACCATGGACAGGTCAATAATCGAGGAAGTTAAAAAGACTTCGAAAGTCCTGCGTTCCGGAGGGATTATTCTCTATCCCACGGATACGGTATGGGGATTGGGTTGCGATGCCCTCAATGCCAGGGCTATAGATCGAATTTATAACATCAAGAAACGTAAAACCGAGAAAAGCCTGATCATCCTGCTTGATGATTTCAATAAAATTTCAAATTACGTCACCTTTGTGCCTGAAATTTTGGCGGATCTGATTGAAAATATGGACCGTCCGGTAACTGTTATTTATGACAAAGCTAAAAATCTGCCTAAAAATTTACTGGCAGACGATGGAACCATTGCTATAAGAGTGGTAAAGGATGAGTTTTGCCAGACATTGATCAAGCAGTTGGGTCGCCCGCTTATTTCTACTTCGGCAAATATTTCGGGAGAACCGGCACCCTTGGTTTTTAGCAATATTTCCAGCAAAATCCGCGAACAGGTTGATTACAGCGTGGAGCTGTTTCGCGATCGGTTTAAACAGTCTAAAACGTCAACCATTATCCGCCTTTATGGCGATGGTAGTTATCAGGTGATAAGAGAATAATTACCTGCCCGCCAGGGGAAGATGTATGATTTCGGGAATAAAAATACTTACGTCGCCTCCATTTTTATGTATATCCCTAACTATGGATGAATTGATAGAGGTAAATTCCGGCGTGGTAAGCAAAAAAACGGTTTCAATTTCGGGATAAAGCCGCTTGTTAACCTGTCCCACGGTTCTTTCAAATTCAAAATCGGCCGATGTGCGTAAACCCCTCAGAATGTGTGTGGCCTGAACCTGCCGGCAAAAATCAACGGTCAGGCCGACATAGTGCATCACCTTTATTGTAGGGTAATGCTGGAAAACCTGTTTGATCCAAGCCAGGCGCTCATCCAGTTCAAAGTAGCTTTTCTTCTCAATATTGAGCCCAACGGCAACAATGAGTTCATCAAAAAGAGGTAGCGCCCTGAGGATGATATTTTCATGACCACGGGTAATGGGGTCGAAGGATCCGGGGAATACAGCACGTTTGATCATGATCGCTATGTTTTTGCAAAGGTAGCAACAATTTTACTTTTCCGTTGCCTGTTTAATTGCCGGGTGTTCGTTTCAGGATGTCTGTGATGATTGATCTTAAAGACACATAAATTTTGGGCATAATATTTTCTACCGCTGTTCTTCTGAGCCAGACCGCTTGTTCAATATTTTCATTCAGTTGAGGCTTCAGGGTTTCATTACCCTCATAAAACATGGAATACCAATAGGTACGTTTAAGCACCTTGTGGTTTTTGAATAAATAGGTGTGATAAGTCTCCGGAAGTGCATCTGTAATGTGTTGGCCACTGATGCCTGTTTCCTCGGTAACTTCACGAAGTGCTGCCTGGGCAGGGGTTTCATTTTTTTCGATTTTGCCTTTAGGAAGATCCCAGTGCCCAAAACGATAGATGAACAGCCATTCATTCTTACTGTTTCTCACCAATCCGCCGGCTGCTTCCAGATTCAGGAAAAGAGCCTTAAAGTCATCGAACAACGCAGCCACATTTCCGTTATAATAGAGCACCAGCCCCGGATGTCCGGGCTGGGATGCGAATTGTTGGTAAGTTGACTCCAATGAGTGTGGCGAATCCACCTCGTAAGCTTCAAGATGCCCATAACCAATAGCATTGGCAGGTTTGTCCACAATAATTAGTGGATTGTCGTTGACGAAAATTTTGTACATTTGCTCCATGAATAAAAGAGAAACCCTGGCTCAGGATACCGCAGAATTCCTCCTGCAAATAAAAGCAATAAAACTGGATGCAGCCCATCCTTTTACCTGGACATCCGGCATTATTTCACCGATTTATTGTGATAACCGTAAAATATTGTCATACCCAAAGGTACGAACTTTTGTAAGACAAGAGTTTGCCAAACTCATTACCGAGGAGTTTGGAGCCATTGATGTGATAGCCGGTGTTGCTACCGGGGCAATAGCTCACGGCGCTCTGGTTGCGCAGGATTTGGGTTTGCCATTTGTTTATGTTCGTTCTTCTAAAAAGGAGCATGGCCTCACCAATCAGATTGAAGGTGTCGTTGAATCCGGACAATCGGTAGTGGTGGTCGAAGACCTGGTTTCTACCGGCAAAAGTAGTCTGGCTGCCGTTAAAGCCCTGCGAGATATTGGGTGCAATGTTAAAGGCATGGTTGCCATTTTTACTTATAACCTCGAAACGGCCAACGAAAAATTTAAAAAAGAGAACTGTCTTCTTTTTACCCTTACCAATTATAATGCACTCATTAATTATGCCCACGATAAAAACTTTATCAAGGAGTCAGACCTGAATTCACTTATTCAGTGGCGCGAAAATCCTGAAATGTGGGGCAAATAATCCTGAAACTATGACCACTTTTACCAGTGAACAAACTACCATAAACCGGAGCGCTGAATATGTCTTCCGTTTTTTGAGCGACTTTAATAATTTTGGTAAACTGCTCCCACCCCAGGTTACGGATTGGAAATGTGATTCCGAAAGCTGCAGTTTTAACATTCAAAACATGGCTAAGCTGGAATTGCGTTATGATGTTAAACAGCCCAATTCACATATTAAAATGGTATCTGAAGGCAAGTCTTCTTTCACCTTTGACCTGCAATGTTATATTGCCGATACCAGCGATCAGACCTGCGAGGTGCAACTGGAACTCAATGCCAAGCTTAATCCCATGATTAAAATGGTGGCTTCCAGGCCGCTGGCTAACTTTATTAATATACTTGCCGTAAAGTTAAAAGAAACGTGTGAAGAACAGATTGCCTGAAAAGTGATCAGCTTTCATTTTCTGCCTGATGGCTTACCTTCACAGGGAGTAGATATCCTTAATTACCGCTCAAATACCACCTCTTTTAATCCGCAGGTAAACTTTCGACCATCTTCAGCCGTGAGCTTCAGCATACCATACTTGCCAATGCCGGTAATGGTGGCGCGTAGCCTTTCATCCTGTATGGAATAGTCGGATGTTTGATTTAGCAGATACAGCCGACCCAGATAATCCTGATCAAGTTTCGCAAAATCCCCCTTTCTTATGGAATCATATCCCTGTTCGAACGCGGTGTGCCACATTGTCAGCAAATCATCCAGGTTATATTCCCGTCCGGTAATCATAGCGAGTGACACTGCAATGGGGGCGTTTGCAGTAAAGACGGTCTGATTTACATTCAGCCCTATGCCGGCGATGGTCTGACTTATGGCATTATTGCAAATATTGTTCTTAATCAGCATGCCGGCCACTTTACGGTTTCCCAGATAAATATCATTGGGCCATTTTATCATTGCCCTTTCTGGTAGCTTAAGTGAATCAAGCAGTTGGCATAGTGACAGCGAGGTCAACTGTGTAAGCAGGAACTGCTGCTCAGCCAGGATAAAATCAGGATACAGCACCACGGAAAAAGTGAGGTTACGGCCTGCTTCACTCTCCCAGTGGTTGTTTCCCTGCCCCTTCCCATGGGTCTGATGTCGGGCAACTACCATACTGCCTTCCGGTAACTGCTTTTCCATCAGTATTTCTTCCAGGTAATCATTGGTTGAATGAATTTCATTAAGCCTGATGATTTGAGGGTGCATAAATGTCATGATAATGAGTTGTTTTTTATTGATTGTCAGGTGTTGACCGCTGCGGTATAATTGTTGATGATACCACCATTCCATTATTAAAATAATGAGATTAGGTATTGCCGGAGCAATGCATTTTTAAGCACTATTATTGATTAACTTTGCAAAAATAATTACATTAAAGCTTATGGCGGAAAAAAAAGCCAAAACAACAGCCCTTTCGCTTGCCAATCTGGCCATCGAAGGGATATTTGATAAAAAAGGTGAAGACGTGGTACGCATTGATTTCAGGAAAATGAAAAATGCGGTAGCCGATTTTTTTGTTATTTGCCACGGAAACTCACCTGCACAAGTTGAAGCTATTGCTGATTCTGTGGAAATGACTGTGAAAAAGAATACGGGTCAGCATGTGTGGAAAAAGGAAGGTTTTGAGAATGCTGAATGGGTCTTGCTTGATTTTGTGGATGTTGTCGTTCATATTTTTCAGGCAGAAACACGCAAATACTATCGCCTGGAAGAGCTTTGGGCTGATGCAGAGCTGAAAGCCATTGCTTCCCCTACACCGACTGATAATAATCCCAAGAAAAACTCAAAGGCCAAGGCCTGAATCATTATGAAGGAAGAAGAAAAAAAGAACCCTGATCCGATAAACGGTAACGGGAATAAAAGCAAAAGCGGTAAACCGAAATTTAGTTTTTACTGGATTTATGCCATACTGCTTGTAGTGATTATTGGCATGCAGTTGATGAACTGGAAATCTGCCGTTAAGAATATTGGCGGGGGAGAGTTCAAGGCGCTGATTGAAAATAAGGAGGTAGAAAAACTTGTTGTCGTTAATAAGGAATTTGCCGAAATTTACCTTACTAAGGAAGCACTACAAAAAATTGAACATAAGGATGTGCGACCCACAGATGGACTTGGAGCTTCCGATGGGGCTCAGTACATTTACAATATTGGATCTATCGAAAGCTTTGAAACTGAACTTAAAAACCTTCAGGAGGGTTTTGAGAAACCTGTTTATCCTGATTTCCAGACACGCCATAATGTCTGGGGGGATGCCCTTTCATGGATATTCCCCGTGCTGTTGCTTGTCGGTGCCTGGTTCTTTATCATGCGTATGATGAGTCGTGGTGGAGCAGGCGGAGGCGGTCAGATATTTAATATAGGGAAATCTAAAGCTCAGTTGTTTGACAAGGATACCCATGTGAATATTAATTTTAATGATGTTGCCGGCCTCGAAGAAGCAAAGGTTGAAATCATGGAAATTGTTGATTTCCTTAAGAACCCTAAAAAATACACTACGCTCGGAGGTAAAATACCCAAAGGCGCTTTATTGGTTGGCCCTCCCGGTACCGGTAAAACTTTACTGGCCAAAGCCGTAGCCGGAGAAGCCAAAGTGCCCTTCTTTTCTCTGTCGGGTTCCGATTTTGTGGAGATGTTTGTAGGGGTGGGTGCATCCCGTGTTCGCGACCTGTTTAAACAGGCCAAAGAAAAATCACCCTGTATTATTTTTATCGATGAAATTGATGCCATTGGACGGGCCAGAGGTAAAAATCAGTTTACCGGAGCCAATGATGAGCGGGAAAATACGCTGAATCAATTACTTACCGAGATGGATGGCTTTGCCACCAATGCAGGTGTTATTATTCTGGCCGCAACCAACCGTGCCGATGTACTGGACCGTGCTTTGCTGCGAGCCGGACGTTTCGACCGGCAAATACATGTTGAACTTCCTGATTTGGAAGAACGCAAAGCCATTTTTAAAGTTCACATGAAACCGCTGAAACTTAATGATTCAGTGGATGTTAATTTCCTGTCAAAGCAAACACCCGGCTTTTCAGGTGCTGACATCGCCAATGTTTGTAACGAATCTGCACTTATAGCCGCCCGACGCAATAAATCTGAAATAGGTAAACAGGATTTTATGGATGCCATCGATCGCATTGTCGGTGGATTGGAAAAACGCAATAAAATTATCTCTCCTCAGGAGAAAAAAGTAATTGCATTTCACGAATCTGGTCATGCTGCAGTAAGTTGGTTATTAGAACATGCACATCCTTTGGTAAAGGTTACCATTGTTCCCCGTGGCAAAGCCCTGGGTGCAGCCTGGTATCTGCCTGAGGAAAGACAGATTACCACCTATGAGCAGATGCTGGATGAACTTACTGCTACCCTGGGTGGGCGTGCTGCCGAGGAAGTGGTGTTTGGCAAAATTTCTACCGGAGCCCTTAACGATCTCGAAAAAGTTACGAAGCAGGCCTTTGCTATGGTTGCCTATTTCGGTTTAAACAAGACCATTGGCAATGTGAGCTATTACGATTCTTCCGGACAGTCGGAGTATTCCTTTAATAAGCCCTTTAGTGAAGCAACGGCCCAGACCATAGACGCTGAAATTAGTAAAATGATTGAGGAAGCTTATGAGCGGGCCAAGGATATTCTTATGGCCAATCGCGACAAGCTGGATCAACTGGCTGCAATTTTGTTGAAAAAAGAGGTAATTTTCAGGGAAGACCTGGAGCATATATTTGGTAAACGTCCTTTTGAGAGTGAGTCTGCGCTTGAAGGACCTGAGCAGCAAATGCCACCCATAGCGCTGGCGCCTGATATTGCCATCGAATCTAACGGTCTTCCCGACAAGGAAAATCCGGCCGAAAAAAGTATGCCGCCTTCAACAACACCAGAACCGCATGACAGCCCCAAATCAGAAGGGTAAATTGCCCGATCACCTTAAAGAAAGTACCACCCGTGAAAAGGTGATGAAGAACATCAGACATGCGCTGATTGAGCCGGCCGATAATCCTTTTGATGGAGTAAATTTCAGCCAGCCGGTATTTCAGCCATTGGCTGATTCCCCCGATGTGAACTTTGCAGCGGAATTTACCCGCTCAGGAGGTAAGTTTGTTTTTTGTGAGTCTCCGGAAGATATGGTGATTAAACTAAAACAACTTTTCGTGGAACGTCAATGGAATGAAGCCTGGTGTAACGATGGTTCCCTTACATCCATGCTTCGTCATGCGGACATACACACCAGGGATGCCACGGAAGATATTGAAAATATGAAAGTGGCCGTTACCGGTTGCGAAGCCCTGGTGTCCCGAACGGGTAGCATTATGGTTTCATCCAGACAGCGATCAGGTCGTCGTATGCACATCTATCCCGAAAGACATATCGTAGTTGCTTTTACTTCACAGGTAACTACTCATTTGAATCAGGCCATCGAAAAAGTGCGACAAAAATACAACGGACGCCTGCCTTCTTCTGTTTCGCTCATTACCGGCCCAAGCCGTACTGCTGATATTGAAAAAACACTGGTAACCGGTATGCACGGGCCGGTGGAATTGTTTGTTTTTATGGCGGATGACGCTGATTAATACTATTTTAAATGGAAGGATGGGTTAAAATCTTTGCGTCAGGTCACCTGCATGAATGTGAACTGGTTAAAGGTATGCTGGCCGATAATAATATCACAGCCATCGTTGTAAATAAGCAGGATTCTGTATATCTTTTCGGCGAAATTGAGCTTTACGTATCCGTAGAGGATGCCTTCGAAGCCAACCATTTAATTAATTTACTGCATGGTGAATAATTTTGTAAAGCGAACCATTACCGGGACCATTTTTGTAATCATCATAGTGGGGGCAGTACTGTGGAATCCCTGGATTTTTGCTCTCCTTTTTTTGCTGATCAGTCTGGGTGGATTGTTTGAATACCTTCGCATGACACGTGCAGCGGGCCTGGAGGCTCAGCGGAGTTTACTCTTATTCGTTGGCGTCGCAGTGTACGGATTAATTGCCATGGTATTAAATGGTTATCTTGAGCCTGTATATTTGCTGAGCGGATTGTTAATTCTGCCCCTATTTCTTGCTGTGGAATTATTTAGAAATAAGGAAAAGCCTTTTTTAAATGTGGCAACTTCATTGATTGGCCTGACCTGGATTGTGGTGCCTCTGGCCCTGTTAAATGGCTTTTTTTTAAAGGAAACCGAACCAGGATGGATGCACAGTGGTGCCTTGCTTGGCTTTTTTCTTATCCTGTGGATTTACGATTCGGGTGCCTATATTTTTGGTTCCATGCTTGGCAGACATCGCATGCTTGTACGCATCAGTCCCAAAAAGTCCTGGGAAGGATTTATTGGTGGCACCCTTGCCGGATGGCTGACAGCATTTTTGATATCCGCTTCATTTCGTGAGTTTACCCTGGTACAATGGTTGCTTATTGGCTCAGTAATTATTATCTTTGGCACTATGGGCGACCTGGTTGAATCCATGCTTAAGCGCAGTACGGGAGTTAAGGACTCCGGTACTTTGTTACCCGGACATGGCGGTATTCTCGATCGCTTTGACGCTGTTTTCCTGGCAGCACCCGCCGTATTTTTAATTTTGCAGTTTTTGCGGTAATATTGCAACTGCAAAACACGTTAATTAATAATCCATTCTGCTATGCGCATACATAAGGAAGGATACCTCATTATTCTAATTGCATTTATCACGTTGGGCGTACTTTCACCCCTGGCTGGCTCTATCAGCATGCCATTGTGGATACATGTGGTCATCTGGACGGTACTACTGCTGACGTTTATATGGATAGTCCGCTTTTTTCGTTCTCCTCAGCGTATGGTTGTGACTGATGAAGCCCTTGTTTTATCTCCCGCTGATGGAAGAATTGTGGCTATTGAAGAGGTTATTGAAACGGAATACTTTGGGGATTCCAGGATTCAGGTATCTGTATTTATGTCACCCAACAATGTGCATATCAACTGGAGCCCTGTTTCAGGAATCGTCAAATATACCAAATACCACGCCGGCCGCTATCTGGTGGCCTGGCATCCCAAATCATCTACGCAGAATGAGCGGGCGAGCGTTGTTGTGGAGCGGACAGATGGTGTTGCGCTACTCGTGCGTCAGATAGCGGGTGCTATGGCACGCCGGGTTGTAACCTATGCCCGTGAGGGAAACACTATCCGGCAGGGGGATGAAATCGGTTTTATTAAATTTGGTTCCCGCGTGGATGTTTTCCTGCCCCTCAACAGTGATATTAAAGTTGAATTGAAAGATAAGGTAAGGGGTAATGTTACGGTACTGGCTGTATTAAAAAATGCCGACCCTCTGAAAGCCTGATATTCCACGTTTAAAATCAGATAAAAGATAGGGTTCCTGATTAAAGTGCTTTTCGCGGGTTAGCCCTTTTGGTCTGAGACAGTTTCAGCAGCGGGGGAAGTGCTTTTGGAAAGATAAAATAGTAAAAATCTTGAATAGGTTGTCTTGTTGATTGGGATGGCCTTTCTTTGTTTGTATTAAACGATATTTTCTTAGTGATGAATTATTTAAAGGTTTTAAAATGAAAATCTTTATATATTCGTTGTCGGAATAATTGTTAACGGTGACTGTTTCTTTGATTCTTTGGGCTGTATGTTGCACCTCTTGATGCAGATAGATATAAATGCAACCCTTTATCGTCCGGTGGAAGACCCTGAAACAATGGTGTTTTGTGTCAGGCGGGCAGTTCCCTGTGTAAAGGCAGGACAGGTGGCATTAAACTGAAATTTTGTGCCCGGAAACCTGGCTGTAAAGCAAAAACTTCTATTTTCAATGCAATGAGAAAGAATAGAATATATTGGATGTTAACCCTTACTGTATTTGTAAGTTTGTTAATTCCAACTTTAGTACAAGAGGGAATGTTTTTAGATGGCATTACCTATGCTGCTATTTCGAAAAATATGGCAAATGGTTATGGCAGCTTTTTTAATCCACATTATACTAAAATTTTATACTCAAATTTTCATGAGCACCCACCGTTGGTCTTTATCTTACAGTCCGGGTTTTTTAAGCTATTCGGAAATGCATTTTATACAGAAAGAATTTTCAGCCTGCTCATTGCAATACTGACCGTAATAGGAATAACCCAATGCTGGCGGCTGTTTAATGATAAAAATGAATTCAAAGAATATGACTGGTTACCCGTTCTACTTTGGCTGTCAATACCCTTAGTTTCCTGGTCATATAAAAATAATCTGCTTGAAAATACGATGGGGGTATTCACCATTTTTGCTGTTTTCTTTATTTTAAAATCATTCATTGAAAAAAGGATTATATACTTGTTTGTGGGAGGTGTTTTAATAGTATTGGCATTCCTTTCTAAAGGTCCGGTTGGTTTATTTCCCATTCTTGTACCATTATTGTATGCTATTGTTTATAAGTCAAATAAAAATGCTTTGAAATATTCTGCATATTTGATTTTATTTACTATTTCTATTTCATACATTTTTTCTATTGCGTTTCCTGAATTAAAGCAGAACATAGTCCTGTATTTTGAACAGCAGCTCATCCCGGCTTTAAGCAATAAGAGAGAGATAACTACCAATAACCGGTTTACCATTATACTGAATCTTATCCTGGAACTTTCTCTGCCAATAGCCCTGCTTGTTTATTTCACTATCAGGGAGTGGATAAAAACCAGAAAACCCGATTTTTTAAAGGATAAAAAGGCATTAATTTTCCTTCTGATAGCCATAACCGCTTCCATCCCTTTGATAATTTCCCTTAAACAACGGAAATTTTATTTAATTCCTTCCATCCCATTTTATGTTCTGACAATAAGTATTTTGGTCGTTCCGTTTGTAAAAAGATTTATAGATGCACCATCAAACTCAACTTTAAGATGGATAAAAAGAGCATCATTATTGTCCTTAGCGATGGTGTTACTGTTTTCGGCTTTTCAATTTGGAAAATTTTCCAGAGATAAGGAGAAACTGACAGATGTTTACGCTATTTCAACCATTATACCTGAGGGAACGGTAATAAGTACTACAAGAGATCTTTGGTCGGATTGGAGTTTGGTTGCTTATATGTGCAGGATTGGATATTTGAGTTTAGATTGCGATAACGAACATGATTACTATCTTTTGGAAAGAAACAGCAATATGGATAAGCATGTGCTTGAAAATTATGAAATAGTAAATATGAATTTAACAAGATACGAAATGCTCAGGAGAAAGGTACAAAAATGATGAAATAGCTCGAATCGGCTAAGGTGAATAAAGACTACTTATTGCATTTTTTTTTAATTTCTAATGGATAAATAAAAATCTCAAAGGAAAGAGGCATATTTAAAATTTCACCCATGTGCCTTGAATATGGAAGATGAAAAAAAGGGGTAGAATAATTTTTATAAGACCGATATATTCGAAATACATAGCATATTCAGTCATCACAGAAAATCACGGAACTATTAATGAGTAGTTTTATTAGTTGCTGCTTGTACGCTTGGCTATAACTAACACATAATCAGTGTATAGCGGAGGCTATTTATTTCACACTACTTCCAGAGTACGTATTGACAATGCGATAGCAGATAATTGTTTATTGATATAAAATATCATCAGAACCTACGGGACAGCCGTAGAGGCTGTTAATAAAGCTGTTGATAAATATTCAATGGACCTTTGTTTAGATTAACAAATATATATTACTTTTATCACGGCATTAAAGATACGCTTTATGAATATAATTGATTTCTTTCTTTCACCAGGGTCAATAGCTCAAAAGCAATATGAAGCACTTAGAATGTTTTATGTTGAAGGCAAAACTGCTAAAGAAGTAGCAGAAGCATTTGGCTATACGCACAGGGGCTTCACCTCCATTATCACTGACTTTAAAAAGAAGCTCAGAAATAAAGATGGAAATGATTTGTTTTTTAAACCCGTTCAAAAGGGGCGAAAACCCACCGAAAAAGTCATCGGGGCGCGAGATATTGTGGTTGAACTAAGAAAAAATTACCATTCGGTTGAAGAAATAAAAGTTGTTTTAGATGGCAAAGGGTTTGATGTTTCAGAAAGGGCTATATACGATATAATAAAACGGGAGGGTTTTTCGCGCCTGCCACGAAGGACAAAGCTAATAAAACAAGAACTACGATTGCCCAAAATGCCTGCCGAAAAAAGCCGCCCCTTGTCTTTTGCCCCGGAAAAATTCAAAAGTACATCGGCAGGGGTATTGTGTTTGTTGCCTTATATTAAGAAGTTTGGCATATCCCAGGCTATCAACAATAGTGCTTATCCCGGGACAAAAGGTATTGATAAACTAAGTTCGATCTTATGCTTTGTAGCATTGAAAGCTTCTAATGTCAGGCGTTACAGTTCGGACGATCGCTGGTGCATGGAAAGGGGGCTTGGCTTGTTTGCCGGATTAAACGTGCTGCCTAAAGCTGCATGGTACACATCATACTCACACAGGGTAACACCAGGGATGAACCTCGGGTTCCTTAGATCGCTGCACAAAATTTGGTTGGATAATGACCTGCTGGGCGACACGGCCAATTTGGATTTTACCACAATTCCGTACTGGGGCGAAAACGGGCATTTGGAAAACAACTGGGCCGGAAAACGAGGTAAAGCCATGCCCAGTATGCTGGCTATCCTTGCCCATGACCCCGACACGGGAATTATAAATTATGGCAACACAAATGTGACTCATAAAAATGAAAGCGATGAAGTTTTAGAGTTCCTGGATTTTTATAAATCGGGGCTATCATCACAAGATAGCAAATTAAAATACCTGGTTTTCGATAGTAAATTCACCAACTATGAGAACTTAAAAAAACTTGATGATGACAAAATGAAATTTGTAACCATCCGCCGAAGAGGCAAAAATATCGTTGACAGGCTTGAACAAATACCTGCGAAATTAAAAAAGACTATTCGGGTTGAAATGGCTGGCAACAAAAAGAGAAGCCTAACCGTGCTTGATGAAGAAATATACCTGAAAGGTTATGACGGCACAATACGCCAAATAAGCATTACCAGACATGGAAAAATTAAACCGGCAATCATTATAACCAACGATTTCGACTTAAAAGTTGAACTCATCGTGAGAAAGTACACGAAAAGATGGATAGTAGAAAAGGCTATCAGTGAGCAAATCGAGTTCTTTCACTTAAACCTGGTTTCCTCTTCGATGGTTATTAAAGTCGATTTTGATTTAACCATGAGCATCCTTACCCATAATTTATTTAGGCTTTTCGCTTTAGATTTGGAAAGATACTCGCATATATCCGACCAGTCATTATTCGACAAGTTTATCCTAAATACAGCAGATATTGAAATCGAAAATGGTAAGATCAAGGTGTTCCTGAAAAAGAAACGAAACCTACCCATCGTTCTTGAGTTGATGCAAAAATTTGCCTTAGAAAAATACGAATGGCTTGGCAATCTGAAAATGGAGTTTTATGGCGCATCCTACTCCTAA
>JAVEQP010000184.1:0-2619 GCA_034007585.1 Lentimicrobium sp.
CGCTCCACCGCCACTACCGTAGCCATCACCCCAAAGCCGGTGCCGCCGGTGGTAACCACTTCGCTGCCGTAATTGTATGCCTTGTTGCTGCGTTCGCGGGCCATGCCGCTTACCGGATGGGCAAAATCCCAGAAATAGCGGAAGGTTTGCCGCTGAACTTCATCCAGCAAAGCTGAATCGGACAAACCCTGGACAATGCCCCGGGGCTTTATGCTGTTTTCGTCTGCTTTGCCTTTGACCTTTGTCTGCGCAAGGCCCGGCAACGCCGTTAGAATAAGCAAATAAAGCAGGTATTTTTTCATATTAATAAGGTCATAAGCGATAAACGCAATCATTCCCTCAAAAGTTGCTTTTCCTTAGCGGGAATTTCAAGGTGTAAAGATAACACTAAGTGGGTAAGTGGGCAAGTTTTTATGAATATTGGGAGAGGGATGGAAGAAGCTTGATGTTTCGATAAAAAAATATTTACATAATTTTATAGAAATATCATTTTATTCAGAAACTTTTCTTCGTATATTTGATACGTATTTCGAAAGTTTCTTTTACAAAGAAAATCAAGATAAGCTCAATCATGGGACTGACGGGGCGGAGCTGTGAAAAGACACTTCGATTATTTGGTAATTTCTGCAATTTCAGCCTAAAGTTGATTGTCCTGTATGGTTGAATCAATATGAGTAGTTATGTCTGAAAGACCAGTGAATATCATTATAGAGAAATTATTTCACCGTGGAGCGGAACGTATAGGTATTTTATTTAATTTTGATCAGGAAACAATAAACAAGGTTAAAAGTCTGGGAGCTCATTGGAGTCAATCCCGAAAATGCTGGTATGTTGATTACTCCGTTGAGAATTTCAAGATTATCCGGTCTGCTTTTCCGGATGCTTTAATAAGCGGAATTGAAGAAGAAGTACATAACCCGGTTCAGGCGCCTGGTTTGCAAAATAACCACGACAATGCGCCCATAGCTATCCCCGAAAAGGATAGCGCACTTCCGCCTCTGTACGAAGCGGAACATAATCCGCCAAAAGCGGATGACAAAACCGGATGTGGTGCGAAATTTCAGTCTATTACCGGCAAATATTGGGTAGTGAAGGTTCCGTATAGTGAGCAGATCAGCCAAGCCCTGAAAATGATTAAGGGGGTTTACTGGAATGGTAATTATAAGGCTTATATGGTATTCAGGCAGGTGACTGTAAAAACGCGGTTCGAAGCTGTGGTTGGCATGCCGGGCCTGCTGCCTGACGACTATTGGACATCACCGGTGCCAGATGTGGATGCAGGGATGGTAATGGTTAGTGTGCATGAGGCCGATAAAAGGATGATGCAGGTTAAACTTCCACCCATTTCGGCGGTGATTCAGATTGTTAAACGATTTGCAGGCAGCCGTTACAGCAAGTCACAGTCGTGTTACTTGCTGCCTTCAAGTCCGCTGGTGTTTGAGAACCTGTCAAAAGTCGCCAAGGAACATGGCCTGGCTGTTGAAAACCAGCTTCCGGAGAAATATCTCAATAAGCGTTATACGCCTTCCATTCGAAAAGTGGAACTTGCAAGGACCATGGACAATGTGAGAAATCTTACTCCCCCGGACGCCAGGGTTTACATGGATGCCTATACCGATCAGTTGCTGGCAACCAATAGGAGTGCCAACACCATCAGGACATATAGTCATGCCTTGATTTCGTTCCTGCGATTTACCGGATACCGCGATCCGGCAAGCATTGAACGGAAGGAGATTGTGAAATATCTTGGCAATATGATGCTAAAGGGATTTTCGCCTTCAGCGGCCAACAATTGTGTGAATGCACTTAATATATATTATAGTGAGGTGCTGCAGATTCCTCATTTTGAGCTTGAATTGCCCAGGCCCAAAAAGGAGTTCCGACTTCCAGTTGTAGTCACCCAGGATGAATGTATTTCCATTTTCAGTCAGATACACAATCCCAAACATCTGATGGTGATTATGCTGGCATACGGTACCGGAATGCGGCGCGGTGAATTGGTGGCTCTGAAATGGGAAGATGTGTTGTTCGACGAATACAAAATTCATATACGGGCAGGGAAGGGCAAGAAGGACAGGATGGTGATGCTGCCCTACTCGATTGTGGCCGCGCTGCTATCGTACCGCGAATTATACAAGAGCAGCATTTATGTATTTGAAGGGCAATACAAAGGTGAGCCATACAGTGCCGGGAGTGTTGCAAATGTAATGAAACGCGCAGTAGAGGCATCAGGACTTGAGAAAAAAGCCTCAGTGCACACCCTGCGCCATGCTTTTGCAACCCATCTGCTCGAAGCCGGTACCGACCTGCGTTTTATTCAGGCTTTGTTGGGTCATTCAAGTATTAAAACAACCACCATATACACCCACCTGACAAAGAAAGGAGTTGACCAGATTCAAAGTCCATTGGATAAATTGATGGGAGAACAAAAAAATAAGCCGAAAAATGATGGAAATGAAACGGAAAAGTAGTAAGTTTGTGGTGTTATAAACGAGTTATGCGGCAGCTTAAAAGACGACACCAAACCAAAAAAAATCACCTTGACAACCACCCGACTTTGAACTACGAAGGATGAAATTTTTCAGGGACAACTTCCAGCATTTCCAAAAAACAGTTTAC
>JAVEQP010000107.1:0-11878 GCA_034007585.1 Lentimicrobium sp.
CTGCAAACCAAAATCCGCAATCCGCAATCCGCAATCCTTACACATTCAACATCTCCATTGCATGCTTACAAAGTTCTTTCAGGCTTTGCTGGTTGTACATCATATGAGGCGGGATGTTAATGTCGTAGCTATCGAGCACATCCTGCTGCAACTGAATGGCCTTGAGTGAATTGAGGCCATATACGGTAATGGGTTTCGACAAATCAACATCAGCGGCCGGAATACCCAGGTTACGGTGCAACCAGTTCACCAGCCAGGTTTCTATTGAAGCGGGGTCAGCCATTCCGGGTTGATCAAGGGCTAAATCCGGTGTGGGCATGGTCCATTCACCCACCACAGCAAGGTTTTTTTCAAGATAGCCTTTTTTACTTGCTTTACGTTGTATTTTGCCGCTCGAAGTTTTGGGAAGGCTGGCCGTGCGCAGCAATTGTATGGCGTGAACACTAAGTTCAAATTCTTCGTTTACCTGCCGCCTGATGGCTTCGCATATAGAATCAACATTAATGCGGCGCAGGACTGTGCGCTTCACTTCGGCTGTTATTACCAGCTTTTCTTCCTCGTCCACTTCAATAGAAAAGGCTGCACATGCATTGGCTTTCAGATCAGGATGGCTTTCTGTGACCACAAATTCAATGTCCTGGGGATAGAAATTTTTGCCATGAATAATAATCAGGTCTTTGAGCCGCCCGGTAATATACACTTCCCCCTGATGGATAAACCCCAGATCGCCGGTGCGCAGCCAGTTTTTCCCGGGTTGGTTTTTTATTTGTGCCTCAAACATTTCGGCATTAAGTTCCGGTTTTTTCCAGTAGCCCCTGGTTACAATGCTACCGTGTACCCATATTTCCCCTACTTCATCATCTTCACATGGTAGCGTAGTTTCGGGATGCACGATCTGCACTTCAGTGTCAATCCATGGATGACCAATACCTACCAGGTAGCGGGCATCAGCATCTTCGGGATGGGCCGCTACCACCTGGTTTTGCTCCAGGGCCGATGCAGAAAGACACAGCGAAAGGGGGCCTCGTCCGCGATCGGGCGTGGTGATTACAAGGGTAGATTCAGCCATACCATAGGCTGTTTGCAGCATATGGCTCCTGAAGCCGTAAGGCTGGAAGGTCTCAGTAAAACGATCAAAAGTAGCCTTGCGCACCGGTTCCGAACCGCAGTAAAAGGAGTGCAGACTGCTCAGATCGAGTCCTGCTCTATCCGCAGCCGTAATGCCATCCACACAATGATCAAACGCAAAATTGGGCCCGCCTGTATGGGTAGCACTATAAATAGTAATGGCTTTCAACCAGCGGACAGGTTGTTGAAGGAAAGCAACCGGAGGCATTACAATCAGCCTGTAACCCACATACATGGGCACCAATATGCCGTCGTTCAGCCCCAGGTCATGGAAACAGGGCAACCAGGTTACGGCAATACTTTGGCGGGTTAGCCGGAAACAGTTCTTCCAGGATTCGGCATTACGCATAAAATTTTGATGGGTAACCATTACGCCTTTGGGTGCACCCGTAGAGCCGGAAGTATATTGAAGCAACGCAACATCCTGAGGCGCGGGTAATTCGAGGTTGGCCCCAGTCTCAGTTTCATGTACTTCATCCACATTTATCCATGGCAATTGTTTAAGCGCATCCATTCCCGCAAAGGAGATCCTGGCCGAATGCGTGATGGCAGCGGTGGAGAGCACCAGGGTGCAACCAGCATCTTCCACCAACACTTTTATGCGCTCAAGAGAGCGGTTTTTACGCGGTGGATAGGCCGGAACTGCAATGATCCCGGCATAAAAGCAACCGAAAAGCGCTTTGATGAATTCCAGGCCGGGTGGAAAAAACATCAGGGCGCGTTCGCCCCGGTCAGCAATTAACCTCAACTGTGCGGCAAGGGCTATTGCAGCCCGGTCAAGAGATGCATATGTAATAGAAATTTCAGCAGCTTCTCCCTCCGGAAGGAAGGTGTAAGCAACCTCATCCGGTGTCTCTTTTGCCCTGTGACTCAGAATTTCAGGCAAAGTGTGAAGGTAAGTATCTTCCGTAGTAATACTGTCGTTCAGGAAGTGATTTAATGCCATAACGTCCCGCTTAGGTTAGCGGCAAAATTAGCAATTTACTTTTCAATACGCCAAATCAAATAATCCAGTACACATACCCTTCCCAACCCTCCTTTTGAATAGGGAAAGGGCTGATTCTGCTATTTGGTGATTTGTTGATTTGTTGATTTGTTGAGTTGTTGAGTTGAAAACCGCAGTAGCTTACCCTCCCCAGCCCTCCCTATGAATAGGGAGGGAGCCTATGAATAGGGAGGGAGCTGATTCTACTTCAATAAAAAGCAGCATTCATCTCATTTCTAACCCGTTAGGTTCTCCCCTTATCCATAGGGGGAGTTAGAGGGGGTAGATAATGGTTGATTTGTTGAGTTGTTGAGTTGTTGAGTTGTTGAGTTGTTGATTTGTTGAGTTGTTGAGTTGAAAACCGCAGTAGCTTACCCTCCCCAGCCCTCCCTATGAATAGGGAGGGAGCTGATACTGCTTCAATAAAAAGCAGCATTCATCTCATTTCCAACCGGCTAGGTCCTCCCCTTATTCATAGGGGGAGTTAGAGGGGGTAGATAATGGTTGATTTGTTGAGTTGTTGAGTTGTTGAGTTGAAAACCGCAGTAGCTTACCCTCCCCAGCCCTCCCTATGAATAGGGAGGGAGCTGATACTGCTTCAATAAAAAGCAGCATTCATCTCATTTCTAACCCGTTAAGTTCTCCCCTTATTCATAGGGGGAGTTAGAGGGGGTAAAAAAAATGGAACGCCCAGCCCTTGATTCAGCTGGGTCACTCCGATTGGTTCTACTGCGCTCTGAAACCGGCTCACCAATCAGTTTCACTAACCAGGGCTCAGTGCATCGCTTGGCGCGATACTAAAAAATCCAAAATCCTCAAAAAACCTTACTTTTGCAGAAACATTCTCATGGATTCCTTTGACAATCTGAAACTATCGTCCCAACTTGCTTCTGCGGTAAAAGAATTGGGCTTTACCAGCCCCACCCCTGTTCAATCGGCGGCATTTCCGGTTATCCTTTCGGGAAGGGATGTGGTGGGGATTGCCCAGACCGGCACCGGGAAAACCCTGGCCTATCTGTTGCCCATTATCCAGGACTTAAAATTCTCTAATCAAATTAATCCGCGGGTGCTCATTCTGGTTCCCACCCGCGAACTGGTACTTCAAGTGGTTAAAATGATTGAAAGTGTAACCACCTGCATCAACGTGCGGGCCATGGGTGTGTATGGCGGCACCAGCATCAATACCCAAAAGCAGTTGGTAATGCAGGGGTCTGACATTTTGGTTGCCACCCCGGGCCGCCTATACGATTTGGCGGTAAGCGGGGCACTGAAACTCAAATCGGTAAACAAGCTGGTGATTGATGAGGTAGATGTATTGTTGGATGAAGGCTTTCTACGACAGCTCACTGACATCTTTGGGTTGTTGCCCGAACGCCGCCAAAACATTATGTTTTCAGCCACCATGACGCAAGAGGTGGACGCACTTATCAACGAATTTTTCATCTCCCCGGTTCGCATCTCCATCGCGGTAAGCGGTGTCCCCCTCGATAACATCGCTCAACAATGTTATCCTGTGCCGAATTTCAACACCAAAGTCAACCTTTTAATCCATCTACTTGAAGACAAGGCAACATTTGCCAAGGTGGTGGTTTTTGTCGCGGGCAAAAGCAGGGCCGATCGGCTGTTTGAACTGCTGCAACCGGCCTTTGGCAATGGCGTTGGCATCATCCATTCCAACAAATCCCAAAACTTCAGGATTAAATCCGTAAGGCAGTTTGATGAAGGTAAATTCCGGATAATCATTTCTACCGACATCATGGCGCGGGGCCTTGACCTGGAGAAAATTACCCATGTCATCAATTTCGACACTCCTGAGTACCCTGAAAACTACCTGCACCGCATTGGCCGCACCGGACGGGCAGAACAGCAAGGCAAATCCATACTGTTTTACGCCAAAAAGGAAGAGGCCGCTAAACTGGCCATCGAGACTTTGATGGACTATAAGATTCCGAAAAAGCGATTCCCCAAAGAGGTGGAAGTATCCACGGAACTGGTTTCTGAGGAGCGTCCCAGGATGCCGGAAATAAAAGTTCTGCGGAAAAAGCCTGCTGATGAAACCTCTGGTGCCGCTTTCCACGAGAAGAAAGAGAAAAATCAAAAAACCAATCAGGGCGGCTCCTATAAACGCACCCTGGCTGCCAAATATAAAAAGCCCAAAACCCGGGGCGATAAAAATTACAATAAGAAAAGGAAGAAGTAAGGGCTATTACTCTCTTTATCAACAATATACTTAAATCATGAAAAAAATTGTTCGCATACTTTGTCTGGGTTTGCTTGTTCCATTTACAATTTTTGGGCAGCCGCTTACTCCTTTCCCCAAAAAGCTGCAACCGGCTGATGGCGCCTTCATCCTCAAACCCAACATGCCGGCTGCGGTGCTGAATACCAGTAATTTCAACCGGGAGCTTGTAATTCAAATCCTTGAGGATGCAGGTATTACTGCGCTTATTGCGGATAAAAAAACGGCCCGGAAACCGGGATTCATTATTGAAAAGGTTGGCTCAGCGGCTGAATTGGAACTCAGACTGAAAACCAACCATCTGGATGATACTTTTAATACCGAAGCTGAAGGTTATGTATTGAATATTTCGACTAAAAACATCCAGCTTTTTGCCCTTACAGATGCCGGTATTTTTTACGGGATTCAAACACTCAGACAATTGTTACAAAGTTATCATCCTGAGCGAAGTATTCCATGCATGTCGATTTATGATAAACCAGACTTTACGATACGTGCCTGGCAAGAAGACATCAGCCGGGGACCCATCCCAACCATGAAAATGCTGAAGCAGGAAATTAAAACCATGGCTTCATTTAAGCTCAACTACTTTACCCTTTATACTGAGCATGTTTTTAAACTAAACAGCCATCCCGATATTGCGCCCGAAGAGGGCATTACCAAAGAACAAATCAGCGAACTGAGCCGGTTTGCCGAAGATTATCAGGTTACCCTGATTGGCAATTACCAGTCGTTCGGACATATGGAAAAAAGTCTCAACAAACCCGCATACAGACACTTGTTGGAAAGCGGTCACATCATCAGCCCGGCCCTGGATGAATCGTATGCATTTTTATCAGATGTTTATAAAGAGGTGGTTCCGGCATATAGCGGGGAATTCTTTAACATTAACTGCGACGAAACCTTCGGCCTGGGTGAGGAGACCTCAAAAGCGATGGTTGATTCTCTCGGTCTGGCCGGCGTTTATGCCCTGCATATCAACAAATTAAATGGTCTGCTCAAAAAATACGACAAAAAGATACTCATGTGGGGCGATATTGCGGCAGCTTACCCCGACATCGTTCCCGCACTGCCTTCAGACATCACGGTAATTGTCTGGGCCTACCATCCCGCAGAAAGCTTCGATTACGCCATTCGTCCCATCGTGGATGAAGGTCTAGATTTTTGGGTGGCGCCCGGCGTCAATTGCTGGTCAAATGTTTACCCGGATGTAAAAAGCGCAGAAATCAACATTTACAATCTAATCCGTGATGGCTATAAACTGAACGCTACCGGTGTGCTAAACACCAGTTGGGATGATGACGGACTGAACTTTTTTAACGACACCTGGCATGGTTTCGCCTGGGGGGCTGAAAACAGTTGGAATGCCCCGCCTGATCTGGAGAAAACTTCATCAGACAGTGAACGGGCAAAGCGGTATGCACGATTTAACCAGGCTTTTGATGTTCAGTTTTATGGATTGAAGGGCCCTGATGAAAGCGTGACGGCCATTGTTGAGCAGTTCGCTTCCCTGCACCAATCCGGCATACGCGATGCTTTAAAAAACAGCCGCTTTTTTGAACCCATCTTTCCCATACATGCAGATTACATTCAGGCAGGGGAAATAGGAAAAAACAATACCGCTTTACTATTGCTTGACTCATTAACAGTTCGTTTGAATATGTTGATTCCATTAGTAAAAACCAATAAAGCCCCACTTGATTATTTGCTTTTCGCGATAAACCGGGCACGGTTTACCCTGCATAAAAACCTTTTCCGAATTGCGCTGAACGATTACCTAAACAATGGTTCACCGGCCTCCGAAAAATTGCTCAAACAACAAAAATCAGTGCTGATTGAAGAACTCACCACATTAAAAAGGCAATATGTCACTTTGTGGAACCATGAAAACCGCAGTCATTGGCTGGATGTCAACGAAAAGCAGTTTGATAAGCTCATTCAAAGTTTAAATTCGTTGGATGGCTATGTTCTTTTCGAACCTTCAAATCAGGTGGATTCCCGGGGAAGAGAAGTGGTGATTCGTTCTGTTTTTAACGAATATCCCATCCATTATACCATTAATGAAGACAAGGTAACCACAGCTTCACCCATCTATCAGGTTCCTATTTTTATCAGTGAAGATGTAACTATCCGGGCCCGCTCCATAAATGGGACAACCGATTTCCCGGTTCAACAAATAAGTCTGATTTACCATAAAGGTATCGGTAACCTGCACAAACTGAACTCCGAACCCAGCACTTACCATCCTGCCTACGATGGTGGAGGAGAAAACGCCTTACTGGATGGGCGCACCGCAGACCCCAACAATTTGCGGAGCGGACTTTGGCAGGGATTTTCCGGCCAGGACATTGAGATTGAACTGGACATGAGAAATAGCGGTCCCCTGCACTCTTTTTCCATGGGATTCTTTCAGAATACAGACCTCTGGGCGATATTTCCCAAACAGGTGGAAATTTATACCAAAGACAAACCCGAAGAGGAATACATGCTTTACACCACCATCAAAGGTTCGGTGCCACCTCAGGAAAAAGGCAATCTAAAAGAAAACTACGTTACCCCCTTAAACGACATACAACCCGGATTTATAAAAGTGATTGCGCGCTACTATGGCAAGCTGCCCGAGTGGCATCCGGCAGGTTCCGGTTATGATTCCATGATTTTTGCGGATGAAATTATTCTGAGGTAAATACACCGCTCAGCTCTATTTACAATAGCCTTTATGTCTGGTGAACCAAAGCAGGGAGCTTTTTCAGGATTAAAGCCAGGCCCTTCGCAGCAATCTTTTTACCCCGATGGTTTTAATTTTTGGAGTTTGTTTAATCTTCCGACAAAGTGAGTTAATCTGGTAACGAACTACTTCCCTTTTACCTGTACCTGGGCATCTCCGAACACGAAAACCGTCAAGCTAAAAGCAAAATACCATCAGCCATATGCTTATATGAAAAAACTTCGTATCTTTAACAAAGATTTAGGCATCCGTGATAATGGAATCCTTGGAAAAGCCTGTAAGCGCATAGCCTGGCTCGCTATAAGCAACCAAAAGAGATGGAAAAATTTGTTTTGACAGATAATTTTAACTTAAAAGTGCGGGATCAGCACGATAAACACTGACAAAATTAAGATGGAAAAAACATTTACTACATCCAGATCATCAGTAGCAATAATAGCTGGCCTGTTGCTGCTCTTAACAAACTTTAATTCAAGTGCTCAAACAGGAGGTGCCATTTATGAGACAGGCCCTCTTATGATGAGAACAAAAATTTACCCTGTTGCCAGCGAATTAAGCAATGGTAAAATCATCTCTTTTGGTGGCAGGGAAAATGGTTTTGTGGCCTGTGCTTATGCCGATATTTATGACCCCTCCACCAATTCGTTTTCAGAAATTCCAATGAACTTTACCCATGATTTTTCAGCAGTGGCGAAATTATCAGACGGAAGATATTTTATAGCAGGCGGAGGAAGAGATTATGGAGTTCCAGGCTATGCTACTACTGAAATATATGATAATGCTACGCAAACATTTAGTGTTAAAGCATCTATGATAGCAGAAAGGATGATGCCGGCCGCCGTTGAGTTAAGCAGTGGCAAAGTGCTTATTGCCGGTGCCTGGTACGACAATAGTGCGGCTTCTTATGGGGAACTCTATGATCCTGTAACCGATTCATATATTGCAACAGGAACGCTAATTCAACCCAGAACACAGCAAATACTATTACCCACAACAGATGGAGGCGCTGTTATGGCTGGAGGCTGGCCATCTTATGGAGGCACTACTCCCTCCAGCACAGAATACTATAATCCTTCCACCAATGCATTTGAAAACTTAAACCCTGATCTAATTCCATCCGATCCGGGGTGGTTATTGAGTGTCATTCTTACAAGACCATTTGATGATTCCCGCATGGGCAATGGAAATTATATTTTATTGGCTTACCGGAATGACCCAACCTTAGAATTTGCATTAATTGAATTCAATCCTACCACCAAATTGTTTGCAAAACTAACCACTTCCGAACCCTTATCAGGTCCACTTACGGATGGTGGCTTTTTTGATTTGGTGTTAAACAGGACAGAAAACATGGCTTATGTATTGGGTTTAAAGGCCAACACCGACCCCTATGAAGTTTGCCTGGTAAGTGTTAACCTAACGACAGGAGATATTAATTACCCTTTATCATCATACACCTTGCCAACAGAGGAATACCTTAATCCTGCCATGACTTATGTAAGTTCTACCGGAAAAATTCTGTTACAGGGCATCAGTTCTGCCCGGGATAATTTCACCGCTACAAATAAAACCTATTTGTTAACTCCTCATTTTCCAGTCGGAATGGAAAAAGTGAAAAATAATTCAGTGGTAAAGGTCACTTATTATCCCAATCCTTCATCCGATTTGGTAACTGTGAGCATTAAAAACACAAATAGTACTGATTTTGACTTAAATATATATAATATGATGGGTGCTTTGGTAAAATCAAAGAAACTAAAAACCAATCAGGAACAAATCAATATCGCGGATCTGAGCAATGGGATTTATACCGTTGAATTAAAAACTAAAGGGTGGTCAGAAAAACAGAAACTAACCATTCAAAGATAAGATTGGTCGCAGATGACACGGCATTTGAAAAATTGGGCTTATCGTACAAATATTCAAAGTTATAGCTCATGTTAAACTTTGTGTGGTATGACGGAAAATCGCACCGGAATGCCCGGTTTTTCATATGCCAATCTGTGAGTTAAACGTTCAAGAAGAGAAGTATAAGTCAAAATGTTTGAAGGCTCTTAGACAATTGAGTTTTTAGAAGTGATGAAGTGAAAAAAATAAAGAAACAGCTTTTATATCTGGCGATAGCTGAATTTGCAGCTCTATGTACATTTGCCCTTTTATATAGAGTGTTAAACCCCGGAATAGCTGGTTTAATAGCATTTTCATATCTAATATTTATATTATTACAGGGAAGTATCTATTGGTTTTATAGATATCTATTAATAATCCAAAAGGGAAGTTTTAATCTTAAAGTTATAAAACTCCTTAGGTTTTTAAGACCTTTAAATATAATTTTGTTAGTGGGGATAAGCATAATAATACCCATTATTAAAAGTAATAATACAGATTTAACAATTGCTATCGGTACGTTTTTATTCGGAATAATTGAGTATATAAATTACTATTGGTATCGGTTAAGTTATGGGAGATCAGGATTTAATGTTAAGCTACTGCTAAGTACACCGTTTAAAAAATCAAGCATAAGTAAAATGATAAAAAAAAGAAAATAAAGACCCATTTTTCACACCATGAAATGCTGCATAACTGTGGTTAATCAGTTACCTTTTCTTGATACTTTTGACTGGGAACGGCATATAAATTCTTTAACGTTGACACCAGGTATGCCAACATCGCACATCCCAATGAACAATAATTAGTAATATTGCAATATATGATGTGCAATTTGTATCTTTGTAAAAAAATATAAAACCAATGAGAACGCTTTATCAGAAATTCGAAACCCTTTTACAAAGTACAACTACAGATTTTAAACGTTATCTATACGAAAAAGTCTCATGGGATAGTAGAATGATAGGAATTATTGGAGCCCGGGGTGTGGGTAAAACGACTATGATTTTGCAACATATCAAGGAGAATTTAAATAGCAAAAAAGCGCTATATGTATCAGCCGATGATATGTACTTTGGAGAAAACAGACTTTTAGATTTAGCTGATGACTTTTATAAAAATGCAGGAGAATACTTATTTATAGATGAAATACATAAGTACCCTGACTGGTCACATGAATTAAAAAACATTTACGATTCATTTCCTGGTTTGAAAATTATTTTCACTGGTTCTTCCGTTCTTGATATACTGAAAGGTTCTGCTGATTTAAGTCGTCGTGCAATAATTTACAAGCTACCAGGACTTTCATTTCGAGAGTATTTAAAGCTATTTCATAACTATGAAACCGAAGTTTATTCTTTAGAACAAATAATTAATAACGAAGTAAAACTTGTAAATATTAAACATCCGCTACCTTTATTTAATGACTATTTAAAAAGAGGATACTATCCATTCGGGCTTGAAAATGAAATGAATTTACGTTTGGGGCAAATCATTGTGCAAACATTAGAATCAGATATTCCCCAATATGCAAACTTAAATGTTGGAACAAGTCGAAAGCTGAAACGATTACTTTCCATTATTGCTGAAAGTGTACCGTTTAAGCCCAATTTTTCCAAAATTTCGGAAATAATTAGTGTAAGTCGAAATTCCTTAGACGATTATTTTTCATATATGGAAAAAGCTGGACTTATTGGACAATTGCGCAATAAAACAAGTGGTATTCGGGGATTAGGAAAGGTTGATAAGGTGTATTTAGACAATACAAATATCATTTTTAACTTAGTTGGAGATAAATCAAATGCAGGAAACCTGCGGGAGACATTCTTTTTCAATCAAATGCGCGTAAGAAATAAAGTAATATCTTCAAAAATCGCTGACTTTATCATTGATAAATACACATTTGAAGTTGGTGGGAAAAATAAGCAACAAAACCAAATAGAAAAGGACGGTAAATCATTTGTTGTAAAAGATGATATTGAATTTGGGTACCTCAATGTAATACCCCTTTGGGCTTTTGGATTAAATTACTAAAAAACACAATAGTGGCACCCAGGCTTTTATCAGGGGCTGCCCTCACAGTCGCACCCTGACTCTTAATACAGGCACGACCCGACTCCAGATGACACCCACACTTTAGCGTGCAGTCAGTACCCGACTCTCAGTGGCACTCTGGCTATGGAATTCAGTCAGGGCGCGACTCTCAGTGGCACTCTGGCTTTGTCAGGGCGGTCTCAAAGTCGCACCCTGACTTTTAAGACAAGCACGGCCCGACTCCAGATGGCAGCCACGCTTTGGCGTGCAGTCAGGGCGCGACTCTCAGTGGCACTCTGGCTTTGTCAGGGCGGTCTCAAAATCGCACCCTGACTTTTAATACAGGCACGACCCGACTCCCGATGGCACCCACGCTTTAGCGTGCAGTCAGGGCGCGACTCTCAGTGGCACTCTGGCTTTGGCGTGCAGTCAGGGCGCGACTCTCAGTGGCACTCTGGCTATGGAATTCAGTCAGGGCGCGACTCTCAGTGGCACTCTGGCTTTGTCAGGGAGGTCTCACAGTCGCACCCTGACTCTTAATACAGGCACGACCCGACTCCAGATGACACCCACACTTTAGCGTGCAGTCAGGGCGCGACTCTCAGTGGCACTCTGGCTGTGTCAGGGCGGTCTCACAGTCGCACCCTGACTTTTAAGACAAGCACGGCCCGACTCCCGATGGCACCCACGCTTTAGCGTGCAGTCAGGGCGCGACTCTCAGTGGCACTCTGGCTTTGTCAGAGCGGTCTCAAAGTCGCACCCTGACTTTTAAGACAAGCACGGCCCAACTCCAGATGGCAGCCACGCTTTGGCGTGCAGTCAGGGCGCGACTTCCGGTGACACCCTGACTCTAATCCACTTAACGACTACTTGACCG
>JAVEQP010000108.1:0-11774 GCA_034007585.1 Lentimicrobium sp.
TCAACAATCCTTAAGCGTAGAGATTCGGGAAGCAAGTCCCCCCATCAACGAGTCAGCTTAGGGTTATTCAGATGCCGGGTGGCATCGCGGGAGGATTTCTTTTGCAGATTTCTATGAAGCGCCTCGGTGAGGTCTATCCCGGTTTGATTGGCCAGACAGATCAATACAAACAGCACATCAGCCATTTCATCGGCCAGGTCAGCATTTTTGTCTGATTCTTTTTCACTTTGCTCACCATAACGACGGGCCATGATGCGAGCGACCTCTCCCACCTCTTCCATGAGTATGGCGGTATTGGTCAGCTCATTAAAATAGCGAACACCTTTTTCTTTGATCCAGACATCAATCAAATGCTGGGCATCAGCAAGGGTGATTTTCTTATGCATTATTCTATTACTTCGAGTTTAAATCCCGATCCATGAATATTCTGAATGCTTACGGTTGGCTCTTCTTTTAAATATTTGCGCAGTCGGGCAATAAACACATCCATGCTGCGACCTATAAAATAATCATTCCCGCCCCAAATTTCCTGCAATGCCTGATCGCGCGGCAAAAGATTATTTTTATTGAGGCATAGTAAACGCAAAAGTGCCGCTTCTTTAGGGGTAAGCTGATGTTCTTTATTGTTTGTAAACAACAACAGGTTTCCTGAATCAAAACGGGCATTGCCCAGATAATACACCTCCCCTTTCCCCTCCGGCTTCAAATTCATACATCTTTTAAGTATAGCCTGGATCCGCAGGTTGAGTTCCTCACTGCTGAATGGTTTGGTAATGTAATCATCACATCCGGACTTGAATCCATATATGCGGTCATCGTCTCTGTTTCGGGCAGTAAGGAAAATCAGGGGAATATTTTGACTCAACTGTCTGATTTCAGTTGCAAGCGTAAATCCGTCTTTACGGGGCAGCATCACATCAAGTACACACAAATCAAAGGTATCATTCATATAATGGCTCTTCCCTTTAACTCCATCACTGGCATGCACCACAGTGTGACCTTTCGATTCAAGAAATTCACAGAGTAATGAGCTCAGATTGAGGTCATCTTCAACCAATAATATTTTTGCTTTCGGATTCATCAGAGATTATATTTAATGTTTTATCTGTGCCCATAGGCATACTGAGTGTGAAAATGCTGCCCAACCCGGGCTCACTCTTTACAGATACCGATCCGCCATGGGCTTCGGCAATACTTTTTACATAAAACAATCCTAAACCGAAACCTTTTACATCGTGCTTGTCACCCGTGTGTACACGATAAAGTTTGCGAAAAATATATTTTAAATTGGCAGTTTCAATGCCAATGCCTTTGTCATGTATTTCAACGATAAATAGGTGTTTAAGTTCATTATTGCGCGAAATTACCATCACTTCGGGATAAACACGGGAATATTTGATGGCGTTATCCAACAAATTGTTAATCATATTGGTAAAGTGGAGCCGATCGGCTTCAATCCAAACCTTTTGAGCCTGTGGCTTATAGGTGATGAAGCCTCCCTGGTTCAAAATGGTAAGCTGAAGGCTGCGAACACACTCTTTTATAAGCTGCTGAGCATCAAACCTGCTAAAGGATAACCTATATTCTCCTTTTTCAAGCACCGCAATCTGAAGCACCTGATCCACCTGTTCCTTCAAACGGAGATTTTCCTGATAAATAATATTTGCATACCGCTTAATACGTTGAGGTGTTTGGTTTTCAGTGGTGTTGAGCATCATCTCCGCCGCCAGTGAAATGGTGGATAACGGCGTCTTAAACTCGTGGGTCATGTTATTTACAAAGTCATTCTTCATTTCCGACAATCTCTTTTGTCGGAATATCGCCACTATGGTGAATAGAAAGGCGGATATTACAATAACTATCAACAAAAGCGCAAGCAACATCAGTGGCAATATACGTTGTAGATGTGTTTGCTGTTCAGCGGGGAACCAGATTCCCAGCATAAGTTTTTCCTGGTCATACAGACAGGAGAGCGAAATCCGATGGGTGGAACCCAGGATTTTATCCGCATAATTTCCGGTATCTCCAACATAAACATATTGATTTGAGGTATTGAAGATTCCCCAGTAATAACTTCCTTCGTCTTTTCCAAATTCAAGCTGTAACAGGGAGTCAAGTTGTCGGGTATTTATGGCAGCCAGTATTGGTGCAGTAGAATGATTGCATTGTTCTCCACAGGAATCGGGAGAAAAGGGATACGTTCGGCTTGCAAACAAACGGTTAACCACACTCTGCATCTTTACTTCAATCCCTTTATAGAATTGCTCTTCCTCCTTAAGAATGGCGCTCTTTACCCAGGCAAACTGAATGATAATTATACCTGCCAACGCAAGCGTAGTAATGATGATTAGCCAGATGATGGTACGTTTTTTCATAACAGGTATTCACTACAAAATTAATCCAATATAAATGTGAAAGTCACTTTGTCGGGATTGAAGTGTAAAATTAACAAATTTAAATCGCTATCGTTCTATGACTCAGGGTAAGTTAAACTTACAAAATATAAAGCTGCCAGATAATTATTGCCTCTCAAAGATAGAAATACCCAAACCGTAATGCATTTACTTTAGGGCAATCAGACAATATAAACCTCCCCGAAAGTAGAAGAGTTGCCGGTATTCCGCTTATCTTTGCACAAATCTCAGTTTATTTATGGAAACCTCAACACTTGAATATCTTGGTGATCTTCAGCTTAAGGCTACGCACGTAAAATCAGGGCAATCGTTTGTTACGGATGCACCGGTTGATAATAAAGGAAAGGGTTCAGCCTTTTCTCCCACCGATCTTATGGCCACTTCACTGGGTTTATGTATGATTACCATTATGGGTATTGCAGCCAACAATTCTGGATTTTCAATTGATGGTACCAAAGCGAGGGTTACAAAAATAATGGCTACCGATCCGCGCAGAGTTGGCGAAGTCATTGTGGAACTCGATTTTCCGGCCATTGGTTATTCCGAGAAAGAAAAACAAATCATCCGCCAATGCGCCAAAATTTGTCCGGTATCGCAAAGTCTGCACCCCAATCTTAAACAAACTGTAATTTTTAACTTTTAACCCCAGCATGGAATTTAACCTAACCCCGGACACTCAGGGCCGGCAAACCCAGATTGTTTCGTCAACCGACACCTCTATACATTTTGGTTCCGGCCTCATTGAAGTATTTGCCACTCCGGCCATGATTGCACTCATGGAAAAAACAGCACAATTGAGTATTCAATCGCAACTACCCGAGGGATTTATCAGTCTGGGGACTGAAATCAGCGTATCACACGTAAAGGCTACACTGGTTGGTAAAATCGTGCGCTGTGAATCGGTTTTGAAATCAGCGGAAGGGAAAAAATTGCTTTTCAGCGTAAAAGTGTGGGATGAAAAAGAACTGATTGGCGAAGGCATACATCGTAGGTATATTGTGAATGCACTGGAATTTATGGATAAACTGGTTGGGGAAAGGGATGAGTGAGAAGTTACATCGTAGATTGTTCCTGGTTCCTGGTTCCTGGTTCATGGTTCATGGTTCATGGTTCATGGTTCATGGTTCCTGGTTCATGGTTCATGGTTCATGGTTCATGGTTCATGGTTTCTGGTTCATGGTTCATGGTTCCTGGTTCATGGTTCCTGGTTCATGGTTTCTGGTTCATGGTTCCTGGTTCGGGGTTCGGGGTTCGGGGTTCCTGCGCATAACCTGAAAACCCGACCCCAATAGTTATTGAGGATGAAAACTAACACTTGAATCTGTTTAACCTGAAATCTTAAAGTCTGTTTATATGTCTGCTTATACTTCCGCTCTCCACTCCTATCTGGCCAAATGTCCTGCCAGCCTCGAACCAATACTGGCAAAAGAACTGGAGACTTTGGGCGCCACCGACATTGAACTGTTGCATCGTGCGATATCTTTTAAAGGGGATAAGCGTTTGCTTTATGCTGCCAACTATCAATGCCGGACTGCTTTGAGAATTTTGGTGCCCATGGCAAATTTTACGGCGGAAACCCAACAGGATTTTTACGATAAGGTTAAGAATATCCGCTGGGAAGAATACTTTAGCTCGCAGGAAACCTTTGCCATCAATACCACCCTGTCCGGATTGCTTTTTACCCATTCGCATTTCGTTTCTCAGCGCACTAAGGATGCTATTGCCGACCGCTTTCGCGAAAAAACCGGTGAGCGGCCTTCGGTGGACATCAGCAATCCTGATTTCCGTATAAACGTTCACCTTTTCAACAACGAGGTAACGGTCTCCTTTGATTCGTCTGGTGACTCGCTTCACAAAAGGGGTTACCACATATCAAATGCCGAAGCTCCACTCAATGAAGTGCTGGCTGCCGGCATGATACTGCTGAGCGGCTGGGACGGAAATTCAAACTTTGTTGACCCCATGTGTGGATCGGGCACCCTGTTGATCGAAGCAGCCATGATTGGCATGAACCTGCCCGCCGGACACTTCAGAGAAACCTATGGCTTTATGAAATGGAAAGACTTTGATGCAAGCCTGTGGGAAGAAGTTAAACAGGAGGCACTGCATCAGCAACGCGCTATCGGTTTTGAAATTATTGGCTCAGACATTTCCGCCACCAATTTGCGATCGGCAGCAGCCAACCTGAAACAGGCCGGGCTGCATAAAGACATTGAATTAAGGACCGGTCCCTTCCAGGAATTTACCCCTCCACCGGCACCGGGCATCATGATTACCAATCCACCTTATGGCGAGCGTATTCAGGTAGATGACATCATAGAACTTTACCGTGACCTGGGCAATGCACTCAAACACAATTTCGCAGGATATAAAGCCTGGGTCATCAGTGCTGATTTAAGGGCGTTAAAAATGATTGGCTTACGGCCAATGAAAAAAATACCCCTCTACAACGGGCCCCTCGAATGCCGCTATGCCGGTTATGATTTATACGAGGGCAGTAAAAAAGCATCTAAACAAACTGAATAGGGATTAAAGCCAAAAAAAACATAAATTTTTGTTGCCTCTAACCGGGATATGCACGATTCAATACTTTTTATCCGTTATTCCGGCGAACCTGTCGCATTTTTTAATAAACTTGCAAATGCTTGCAAAAATCAGGTTGAATTTGCAATAAATTAATCTTTAACGGTTTATCCACAGCAATCCTAATGTTTGAATTCTGCCGGCAGCATTTCAGACCTTGAAACTAAAGAATATGCTCAACGAGAAAAAAATCACCTCAGCGCTAGTTTCCGTTTTTAACAAGGAAGGGCTTGCTCCTATCGTTCACCTACTTCATCAGTTGGGTGTCCGGCTATATTCAACCGGAGGCACAGAGCAGTTCATTCGTTCGCTTGGAATGGAGGTACAAACGGTGGAATCGCTCACCGATTATCCTTCCATACTCGATGGACGCGTAAAGACACTTCACCCAAAAGTATTTGGCGGCATCCTGGCAAGGCGGCAGGATCAGACACATCAGGCAGAACTAAAGCAGTATAACATCCCGCCCATTGATTTGGTGATTGTTGACCTGTATCCATTTGAAAAAACATTGGCTTCGGGGGCCTCTGAAGGTGAGATTATTGAGAAAATCGACATTGGAGGCATCTCTCTGATTCGTGCCGGGGCTAAAAATTTTGAAGATGTACTGATTGTTCCCGCTTCAAGGCATTATGATGAGCTTGCTGAAATGCTAAACCGAAACGACGGCATTACCCTATTGTCTGAGCGGCAGCGCTTTGCTGCTTATGCCTTCGCGGAGTCCTCACGCTATGATGCAGCCATATTTAACTGGTTCTCCTCCCGCTCAGGATATGCTGAATTCCGCTATGCAAAGTCCGGTGCCACTCCTTTACGCTATGGCGAAAATCCACACCAGTCAGGCGTTTTTTATGGAGCGATGGATAAATTATTCACCCAGCTTCACGGGAAGGAGCTTTCATATAACAACCTGCTCGATGTGGAGGCCGCGCTGGCATTGATTGCTGATTTCGATGAAACCACTTTTGCCATCATCAAACACAATAATGCCTGTGGTCTCGCCTCACGCCCGGCACTCATTGATGCCTGGACAGATGCCCTGGCGGGGGATCCCTTGTCCGCTTTCGGAGGTGTGCTTATTACCAATACCACAGTTGATGAAAATACCGCCAAAGAAATTAATAAATTATTTTTCGAAATTATCCTTGCACCCGGGTATGAAAAAAATACACTTGAAGTGCTTGGCACAAAGAAAAATAGAATAATTTTGCAGGTTAACTCGTTTGATTTTCAAGGCAAACAGTTTCGAAGCCTGCTCAATGGCGTATTGCAGCAAGATAAAGACACCGTAAGTGAAACGCCTGAACAGCTCAGGGTTGTCACAGACATCGCGCCAGCAGAGGGGGTTATAGATGACTTGCTGTTTGCCAACAAAATTGTGAAGCACAGTAAATCCAATGCCATAGTCCTTGCCCGGGGAAAACAATTGCTGGGCAGCGGTATGGGTCAGACTTCAAGGGTGGATGCGTTGAAACAGGGCATTGCCAAGGCGAATCAGTTCGGCCTGAGCTTAAAAGATGGGGTAATGGCTTCAGATGCCTTTTTCCCGTTTGCCGATTCGGTGGAAATGGCCCAAAAGGCGGGGATTACCGCGGTAATTCAACCCGGAGGTTCATTGCGTGATGCCGAATCAGTGGATTACTGCAATAAAAATGGAATGAGTATGGTGTTTACAGGCATCAGACACTTTAAACACTAAAAATACTGTTCAAAAAAATAATGATACTAAGAAGCTAAGCTATATCTGATGGGACTTTTTTCATTCATGACCAAGGAGATCGCTATGGATCTCGGCACTGCCAACACCATTATCATTTTTAACGATAAGGTGGTGGTAGATGAGCCTTCAATCATCGCCATTGAGCGCAATACGGGTAAGATTATTGCCGTAGGTAAGCGCGCCATGATGATGCATGGCAAAACCCACGAAAACATCAAGACCATTCGTCCCCTGCGCGATGGTGTAATTGCCGACTTCCAATCGGCTGAATATATGATTAGGGAACTGATTAAAATGACCGGCCCCACACGCAGTCTTTTCCCACCCGCCCTCAAAATGGTTATCTGTATCCCATCAGGTATCACCGAAGTAGAGGAAAGGGCCGTAAAAGATTCAGCGGAGCAAGCCGGAGCCAAAGAGGTACGTCTGATACATGAGCCCATGGCTGCTGCTATTGGTATCGGGATTGATGTGCTGGAACCCACCGGTAATATGATTATTGATATAGGAGGTGGTACCAGCGAAATTGCGGTAATTGCCCTTGGCGGGATTGTGAATAACAAATCCATACGCATTGGAGGCGATGATTTTAATGCTGACATTGAAGAATATATGCGTAAGCAGCACAACATAAACATTGGGGAACGTACTGCCGAAGCCATTAAGATTAATGTAGGTGCTGCCATGACCGAAATTGACTCACCCCCTGACGATTATCCGGTGCACGGTCGTGACATGCTTACCGGAATCCCCAAAGAGATTTATGTAAATTATTCAGAAATAGCCCATTGCCTGGATAAATCTATTTCCAAGATTGAAGCCGCTGTGCTTAATGCTTTGGAGATGACTCCGCCCGAACTTTCTGCTGACATCTATCGCACCGGTATTTATCTGGCAGGGGGTGGTTCCATGCTGCGCGGTTTGGATAAACGTATGCATCTGAAAACCAAATTACCCGTTCATGTGGCCGAAGACCCGCTGCGGGCAGTGGCCCGGGGAACGGGTATTGCGCTTAAGAATTTTAATAAATTCACCTTCCTCATCAAATAAAGGCTGGCAGCAGCCCAAAAAAGTGTTTTGTTGATTGCCTATGCGACATATCCTGGCCTTTATCTGGAAGTACAACTTTTTCTTCCTCTTTCTTGTGCTGGAGGTGGCAGCGCTTATCCTGATTGCCAATAAAAGCTATTATCAGGCAGCAGTGCTTAACCGTGCTACCTATGGTGTAAGTGGCAATATTTTGAATACCTGGTCGGGAGTTATCTCCTATTTCAGGCTGCGTGATGAGAACCTGCAACTGGCCGGGGACAATATCCGGTTGCGTCAGCAGCTCACCCGCAATCAATCGGCCACAGATACTTTGTCCATTGCGGTAATGGATACCTCCGGCGGAATACAATACCGTTATACCCTGGCAAAGGTAATCAGCAATTCTACCAACAGACGTGACAACTACATCATGTTAAACAAAGGCCGTAAACAGGGCATAAGCCGGGATATGGCCGTAATCAATGCCAATGGGGTGGTGGGAACCATAGTAAGCACATCAGATAACTTTAGCTGGGTAATGTCGGTACTCAACAAGCATTCTAAAATCAGTGGCCGCATCAACCGTCTAAATCAGATGGGCACTGTGGTTTGGCAGGGAGGAAGCCCCATGACCGGAACCCTCACTGATCTGCCTGCCCACGTAAAGGTTAAAATAGGCGATACTATTACTACCAGCGGCTTCAGCCACATCTTCCCCGATAATATCCCCATAGGTACTGTGAGGCATATTGAACTGAATAAAGGCGACCATTTTTATACCATACATTTTAAATTTGCAGCCGACCTCAACAGTCTTGGGATGGTATATATAGTTAAAAACCTTTATCAGCATGAACAACAGGAACTCAGTAAACAGGTGATTGATGAAAAATAATTACGGTAAAGATATACTGCGTTTTATACTGCTGGTAACCATTCAGGTACTGGTACTCAATCAGATTGATTTTGGTGGATATATCGATCCTACACTCTATCTGCTTTTTATCCTGCTTTTGCCTTTTGAAGTGCCTGGCTGGCTGCTTCTTATCTCCTCCTTTTTCCTCGGATTTAGTGTGGATATTTTCAGCCATTCCACCGGTTTACATGCAGCCGCCTCGGTGTTTGCTGCTTTTGTCCGGCCGGGGGTTATAAACCTGGTTGGCAGGCCGGCTGAATATGAGGCCAACCTTAAGCCGGGCATTGCCGATATGGGCTTCCGGTGGTTTTTTATATACGCCCTGCTCATCGTACTTGCCCACCATTTTATATTGTTCAGTCTTGAAGCTTTCAGATTCGAAGAAATCTTATACGTATTGCTCAGAATGATTGGTAGCACCGCATTTACCCTCTTGTTTCTCCTTACAATCGAATACATTTTCATGCGAAAACGGCATTAACCGTACCCGCAATTGAGCCTAATTCCTAACTTTTGGTTAGCGAATAGCTTGTTTTTATTAATTTTGGAAACTCAAAAAACAAACTCCTATGAAAAAACTGATCCTGCCCCTGATGATATTACTTTCAATAGCCGCTTGTAAATCCACCGATAAAAATGCCTTTAAAATTAAAGGCCAAATAGAAGGAGAGCAGGTGAGTGAAGTGTATCTTCAAAAAAATAATGACGGTAAATTTGAAATTATTGATACTGCTTCGGTTGACAATGGCCAGTTTACCTTTACAGGGAAAATAGAAATTCCCGAAATCTATTACATTGGACTTGGCGACAATCGTTTTGTATCATTTTTTGCAGAACCGGCCGATATCAACATCCGCTTTCATACTGACAGTGTTCAATCACCCAAAGTGAATGGCTCCCTGTCTGATGTGACTTTCCGCGAATACCTCTCCTTACTCGATAAGCAGCGTACGGCAGAAATTGGTTATTATTCAGAATATAATGAGGCCAGTCGTACCAATGATACTGCAAGGATGGAAGAACTAGGTAAAGAAATAGAAGTTTTTGAACAGCGTCAAAAAGATGAAATCATCCAGTTTGCCAAAGATCATCCCGATTCTTACGTGGCTCCCTATGTCATTATGCGCCATTCTTATATGATGGATATAGATGAATTGATAGCTGCCCGCGCGGCTTTCCATAGTAAAGTAACGAAAGGATCTTTTGCCAAAGACCTGGATGAACGCATCACCCTGCTGACCAATGTACAGGAAGGCAAGCCCGCACCTGATTTCACCATGAATGATACCCAGGGGAACCCGGTTTCCCTATCACAATTCAAGGGACAGGTGGTACTAGTAGATTTTTGGGCAGCCTGGTGTGGCCCCTGTCGCCGCGAAAACCCCAATGTAGTAGCCGCCTACAAACAATTTAAAGATCAAGGCTTTACGGTTTTGGGAGTTTCTCTGGACAAAGAAAAAGATGCCTGGCTAAAGGCCATCAGCGATGACAACCTCACCTGGACCCATGTTTCTGACCTGCAGTACTGGAACAACAGTGCAGCTAAACTTTATGGCGTAATGAGTATTCCTTCCAATGTTCTGATTGATAAGGACGGCATCATCATTGGGAAGAACCTGACCGGGAAAAAGCTTATTGATAAGCTTTCTGAGGCACTTGCACCGGTATAAATGACTATCCAGCCTAACCGGAATAAAATAAAAAAGGCTATTTGGTGGATTAAATGAAATAATTACTAAATTTGCACCCCCTTATAAAGGGAAACTGTAAACAAAACAAATCAAACACATGTACGCAATCGTAGAAATCGCCGGCCAGCAACACAAAGTGGTGAAAGACCAGGTGATCTTCGTGCATCGTCTTGAGGGTGAAGAAGGCGCAACCATTGAGTTGAACAACGTTATGTTGATCGACAACGATGGAGACGTTACCCTTGGACTGCCGTTGGTTACCGGCGCTGTAGTTTCGGCTAAAATCCTGTCGCATTTGCGGGGCGACAAGGTAATCGTCTTCAAAAAGAAGCGCAGAAAAGGGTATCAGAAATCAAACGGCCACAGGCAGTATCTTACCCGGCTTCAAATTGCTGACATCACCGCCTAAGCGGGCTGAACGCAAAATTATTGTTTCACCGACAAAAACGAAAAAGAAATGGCTCACAAGAAAGGTGCCGGTAGTTCGAGTAACGGTAGAGAATCGCACAGCAAACGTCTTGGCGTAAAGATATATGGTGGACAGGCTGCACAAGCCGGCAACATTATTATTCGCCAGCGTGGTACAGTACACAATCCCGGATTGAATGTAGGAATGGGAAAAGACCACACCCTGTTTGCGCTTACAGATGGTATTGTTGAATTCCGCCGCCGGAAAAACGACAAATCCTATGTATCGGTTATGCCCGTTGAAGTAGAAACTGAATAGTTAATTCACTTCCGGCTAAATTAAAAAGCTAAGCTTCTGCCCCCACGGCAGGAGCTTTTTTTGCATTAGTAATTACAACATAAAAGCCGCTATAAGAGAAAGAACTAAACTTGCAATTAAAACAATTTTCATGAAAAACAGGGAAGATGCAGAAGATTTTAACTTTCTGATAGTAACGTAATTGACTGCAGCATTCACTTCAGCGCCAAAAACTTCAACAACTTCATTCTTGAATGATTTTTCTTCATCATTGCCATGCTGCTTTATAAAAGAGGAGATTCTTTCTTTTGTTTCATTGTGTAGTTGATCTTCTTTGGGAAGGATTTCAGCCAACTGAAATAGGGGATCAAGATAAAATTTTAAATAAGTTAGGTTTCTCATAGGTTTTCTATTTTTGTCCAATCAAAGCCAGTATTAACTTAGAATCTCTTTTATAATGCTGATAATCAGCTATTACATTCCGAAGCCAAAAAACTTCTCTAAAATATCAAAAATAAGAAAATTAACTCGCTTTTGATACTATAATTGTGCGTCACTAATATTCAAATCTTTTCTATATTCAGCAATACGAGAATGTCTTTAAAGAAAAGCCCTCAACAATCAGTTCAACGACCTGAATAATTTTGTTCTTTTTGTAATTCATCCTTTTAACAATGGGTTGCAACCCCTTGAGCAAGCCATTTGAAAATTTCTA
>JAVEQP010000109.1:0-7801 GCA_034007585.1 Lentimicrobium sp.
CCCTTACCCACCCCAGCCCTCCCTATGAACAGGGAGGGAGCGGATTTTACTCAATAGCAGGCGGTTACGAATTAATTAAGAGAATTACTTAAGAAGGTCCTCCGCCTATCCATAGGGGGAGCCAGAGGGGGTAAAAAACGGCATCGTGCTCTTACCCACCCCAGCCCTCCCTATGAACAGGGAGGGAGCGGATTTTACTCAATAGCAGGCGGTTACGAATTAATTAAGAGAATTACTTAAGAAGGTCCTCCGCCTATTCATAGGGGGAGCCAGAGGGGGTAAAAAACGGCATCGTGCTCTTACCCACCCAGCCCTCCCTATGAACAGGGAGGGAGCGGGTTTTACTGATCTGTTGTTTTGTGAATTAATCAGGCTAAAAAGATGGCTTCCTGTTTTAAAGTAACTTAACAATTTTTAACAGGTTTGAACAGTGCTAATCTACGGTATTAACTGCATTGTTGATGCGAATGGCTTATTTTTGCTTGCTTTCTAATTCAAAAAATTATGCCTGACATTTCTGATCCAAAGATTGTTGTTCTGATAATTGTCTTCCTGATCGGTTTTTTTTTCGTATCCGGACGCATTCAGGCTCAGGGATTCACCATTGATACTTCCGGTTTTCTTAATGAAGGTACAGCTAAAACCCTGCTGCCTGATCTGGAGTCGGGTCCCTATGGTTTTGATTATCCCGATGAATTTTTGACGGATGAAGAAGATAACTTTATTCCTGATGACATAATCTTTATCCCCAACGAAGTGCTTTATAAGAACAGATGGGACACTTTATATATCAGAACGGGTCGCAATGACTTTTCAAACTGGAACGATACCATTCATTTATTGCTAAATAATCCCCTGGAAACTGCATTCCATTTTCCCTATAAGGGTAAACTTCTCTCCCAGTATGGCCCGCGGGGGAGCCGGTTTCATGCAGGGATGGACATTAAGCTTGAGACCGGCGATACTGTTGTGAGTGCTTTTGATGGTAAGGTACGTATAGCAAGGGTGATGAATGGTTATGGCAAAATGGTAGTGGTGCGTCACAACAATGGTCTGGAAACAGTTTATGGACATTTGTCAAAAATTCTGGTAAACATCAACGATGAAGTCAGGGCAGGAGCACCTTTGGGTCTGGGTGGCCGAACCGGACGGGCAACGACTTCTCACCTGCATTTTGAAACCCGACTGCTCGGCGAGCATTTTGATCCCAAACGCATCATCAACTTTGATAATTTTACCCTGAAAACAGATACCCTGAATGTAAACAGAAGCTTCTGGATGGCATCTCCCACTGAAGCAATAACCTCATCCTCAGGATCTAAAAAATACCATGTCATCAAAAGTGGAGATACCCTTTCAGCATTATCGCGAAAGTATAAAATAAGCCTCAACGAATTGTGCCACCTGAACGGCATTAAACGTGATAAGGTACTTAAATTAGGCACACGTATCAGGGTGAACTGAAATATTGGCTTTATACTTTCGTAAAATCTAGATCTAATGATATTCCTTCGGTACTGATAATTGCCCGTGATTCCTTTTTTTGTTTCTGAAAATGCAAAATATATTTTTCATTTATCCTGCTTCAGGTCGAAGCCGGGAAGATAATTAGTATATTTGAGCAAATAAACACAATGACATTTCAAAGCCTTGGAAAAGTTGTTTTTTATCGGATTCGACTTTTAGCAATAGGGTAACCTTTATGCCTTACCTGGCTATACAGAAACCTTAACCTGACATTATGGAAATACATAGTTTAAAATTACGTCATTTTCTTTCCTGGATAGCTTTGATTGTTGTCGTGTCGGGTGGTTGTAAATCATCGGGTAAGCTTGCTTACAGAAACATTGCTTCCATTTATAATCCCGAACTTATTCTGGATGGCTTAGGCTATGATCTGTTTAATCTTAACGATAGCATAACAAACCTTTATATTCGTTTTCCATACAACAAATTAAAGTATTCGGAAGTTAACGGCCGGCAAATGGCCAGATATCAGCTTACCTGGCAGTTATTTCAGGATTTTGAGAACAGTAAACTGGTTGATTCAGCAGGTTATCGTGGGGTTGACTCCTTGCATACCGTTGGCTATAAATTTGACTCAATAGCAATTGCCGTGAAAAAAGGCAGTGACTATGTGGTTTTTCTTTCATTTTTCGATTTAAATGCCGGCAAACAATATGATCAGTGGTTTAATCTTTATAAAAAAGGGCCTGTAAACCCCACAGATTATATCCTTACCGATGAGAAAGGCCTGCCGCTGATGCGGAATTATGTTTACCACAATGAACACTTCCGTATAAGGACCAAGCAGGATGAAGCAGGTTTGTTGTTGGGCTTCAGTCTGCTTCTCATGCCACCTGCAGCACCTCCGTATGCTGTGCCCAAAAATATCGTTTTTCCTTCCATAGATTCAATTACAGCGTGGATGGTCAGCAATCATTACAGTGAGATCATTCAGCTTGCCGAAGAGGGGAGATATAATGTGGTGGAAAACAATAAGCGTGCCTTTACCATTTTTAGGTTTTATGATGGTTTTCCGAATATTGGCCAGTTGCCTCAGTTGAGGCAAACGGCACGTTATATAGCCACCGATGCGGAATATAGGGATTTAATGGAATCTGATTCAAGGGCAGCCATTGATGATTTCTGGATAATGCTCACCGGCCATTCAGAACGGGCACTCAGTCAGATCAGAAGGTATTATGGTCGCATCGAGAAGGCAAATCAGTGGTTTACCCTGTCACGGGAAGGCTGGAAAAGTGACCGCGGTATGATCTTCACGATTTTTGGACCACCCACCGTGGTTTATCACAATGCCACTTCAGAAGAATGGACCTATGGTGAACCCGGAAATCCAATGAGCGTTCGCTTTTTGTTTATCCTTGAGGTTGTACCGGGACTGCCTGCTGATTATCGTCTTATCCGCTCCGATAGTTACCGTACCCCATGGCATCTGAATATCTCCAACTGGAGAAGATAGGGTAGGGGCGGTCTGTAAGTCTTCTGAAAGGTACATTCCGTTAATTAGCCTGAAGGTACAGGGAATAAAAAAGCCATCGTGATGATGGCTTTTATTGTTCCCTGTTTTATGAAAATTTAATCGCAAAAAGTATCCATAAGATGGATATCCCAACAATGCCAGTTGTTGTCACTAAAATGAGCCGGGTCTTTAACGCGGCCGTTCAGGTTTGAATCATGCCACTCAATATTGGTAGTATTTGCTGCAGCCTGATTGTGAATAACATAATAGCGGTTCAGCGTTTCTGTGGAAGCTCCGTAGGCAATAAACGCTCCTTCCTGGGCATCGCCCGACTTTATGTACAGGTAGCTGATGCTTCCGAGATCATTGGAGGTGCGTTCCCAGTCAATGCGAAGTATAAGCTGGGGTGATGCCGGATTCTCGTTCAACAGCCAGTACCCGCCACTCTGATCGGCAGCCGATGTTCCATAGAACCAGACAAAGTCGTTGTAAGCCCCACTTTGAGTAATGCTCATTTCCCATTCCACACTATCGGCAACATACTCACCGGAAAGCCGGGCCAGATAAGTGGTGTTGTTGGCGTTAACATTATATGACCAGTTCCACTTGTTGGACTGAGGATCATAAATTGCTTCGTGATTAAATGATTCCGTGAAAGCGGCTACGGGGACGAACATGGCAAAATTAACAGCGGTATGCCACGCCAGAACATTCAGGTAAGCATAACCCCAGTGATGAAAAGAGTTGGCTTCGCGCAGGCCACCGGTATCTGAGGGCTGCCCCAGTTGGTCAAAATCCATTGCAAACGTAGAAACCGGAGGAATCAGTGGCGCTTTTTCCTCAACTTCATCTTTGTCTTTACTGCAAGAGGAGAAAAACAGCAGCGCACTCATGATGGCCATGCCTGTTATTGAAAACACTTTTTTCATTTTATAGTTTTTTTAGTTAAACACTGAAATTTGAAATAGTAAACGTCAGTATTCAGCAATAATTATGCCTGCGTTCAAATTATATTGATAATCAATAGCAGGATAATCAACGAAGCCGGCTTCGCTGTCACCATGAAATGTCTTGATATCCGGTCTGCTGTTTTTAAAGGTAATCTGCTATTTCCCGGCTTTCCATTTCCGGTATTCATCCACCAGGCTTATCCCACTTTCATCCTGTTCACTAACAAGCGTATTTACAGTGAGCTTTTTGGTGCCTGCCGGCCAGAAAGCTACCGGCATAAAATCATTGCCATACGACCCATTGGATTCAACATAGGTTTCCGAATCATAGGCTGCACTGATGCACATCATCAGCGGGCTGTTTTTATCATATTGATACAACCGGGCGGCTGAAAGCGAAGGAAAGTCCAGCTTAACCTCTGCATTGAGCTTTCCATTTTCCTCATATAAACGTTTGCGGATGTTGGTGGCTCCAGGAAAGTCCTCAGCGATTTGATTGCCATCCATATACTGATCAAGCATTTCTTTAAAGTCCTTGGCCGATACATCCTGACCATCGTCCATAACCGAAATTATATTGAGGTATTGAATGGTGAGTGTACCTGAATTTTCACCCGTGAATTCAAACGTATAACTTTTCTTTTCTACGGTGAGACAGGAATTAAGTATAACCATTAGAATAAATGCACCGGAAATTTTAAAAATTGTTTTCATCTTTACCAATTAAATGATTTTGGGCATAAAGATAACGTATTTGGGGAATAGGCTTAACTTTGCCATCTAAATTTAGCGCCCGACGAATGAAAATTTCCGTTGATATAAGCTATTATCCGCTCAACGAAGCGTATAAAAAGCCCATTAAAGCATTTATTGCCGATGTAAAAAGCAATGATAAGCTCGAAGTACATACCGGCAAAATGTCCACCCAGGTTTTTGGAGAGATGGACGAAGTAATGACGACGCTCACCCAATGTATGAAGCGTGCGTTTGAACTACCTCATTCGGTTTTCGTCCTCAAGATAATCAATGCGGAACTGCATCCCGCGGTATAGTGCATTAATATGGCGTGGAATGATTTTTGGCTTGTCTTTATCGAAAATGTTAAAGACACGACCTGGCTGGAAACCGTAGCTGCTTTGTTGGGCATTGCCAGTGTGTGGTATGCCCGCCGCGAAAATATCCTGGTTTATCCTACCGGAATCGTAAGCGTGCTGATATATGTATATATCTGTTACTTCGCCAGGCTATATGCCGATGCCGGTATCAATTTCTTTTATTTTCTGATGAGCGTTTATGGCTGGTACAACTGGACCCGCGTAAACCCGGAAAATGAAGCCTTGCCCATTACTATAAATACCTCCCGACAACAGTGGAGCGGTATTGCCTTAACCGCTGTTTCTTATTGGGTTATAATTGGTCTTATCTGGATTTTTAACCGAAATGATACCGTTTACATGCAATCGTGGGTGCCCTGGTTGGATGCATTCACCACCTCTATATTTTTGGTTGGTATGTTGCTGATGGCACGAAAAAAAGTGGAAAACTGGGTGTACTGGATTATTGGAGATGTGATTTCCATCCCTATGTACTTTGTTAAGGGCCTGGTTTTTACCAGCTTCCAATATTTTATTTTCCTTATCCTTGCTATCCTGGGTTACATTGAATGGCGCCGACGTTACCTCATAAGGATGGAGAGCCGGTGAAACGCATAGCCATCACCGGACCTGAGTCAACGGGTAAATCCTGGTTAACGGCGCAACTGGCTGCATTTTATCAAGCGCCTTTTGTTCCCGAATATTCACGTGAATATCTGGAGAGCCTGGGACGACCTTATGAATATGAAGACATTCTGGCCATTGCTCAGGGGCAATTGAATGCGGAAGAAAGTATGGCCAAAAACAGCGATGCTCTGTGGCTATTCTCTGATACTGACTTGCTGGTAACCTATATCTGGTGTCAGGTTAAATATGGCAAGGTGCATCCGTGGATAGTTGAAAAATTAAGTTCGCACAGCTATCACCATTATTTACTCTGCGATATAGATTTGCCGTGGCAACCTGACCCGCTTCGGGAACATCCGCATCGGCGAAATGAAATATTTAGCTTGTATATCAAAGCTTTAAAACAACATGGTTTTCCTTTTACGATAATACGCGGAGAAGGTGAAACCCGTTTATTCAATGCAGTGACTGCCGTGAATGAAAGTCTGACCATTAGATGTTAATCAAATTCACTTAAGGAAGAGATGAATATGAAAATCAGTGATAATTCCAAAGGCTATTTGTTTGCGTTTGGCGCCACTATTTTCGGATCACTGGTCTATCTTTTTAGTAAGGCCGCCTTACTTGAAATCAGCCTGCCTCAGTTTGGCTTCTGGTGGTTTGCCTGGGCATTGACATGGAATGGTCTGTATGCATTGAAAACAAGAGGTTTTGTTGCTATTGGGAAATTAAAAAAGCGTGACTTCAAAAATCTGGGCATCATTGCCATGTTTGAACTGGCGGCCACTACCTGTTTGTATGTTGCCATAGAAATCGCGCCCAACCCTGCAGTTCCTTCTTTTCTGCGTAATCTTGAATATGTCTTTATAGCCCTGCTCAGCATTCGCTTTCTGAACGAGAAGCTTAATAAATACATTACCGCCGGTGCCATCATCACCTTTGCGGGGGCTTTTATAATAGCTGCCAATGGTGGCCTGTCAGGCTTCTCGCTCAAAACCGCTCTTTTTATGCTGGGCGCAACCTCGTTTTACGGAATACGCACCATACTTGTAAAGAAGAATATTGTTGCCATCACCCCATTGGTCCTGGCCATTAACAGGGCAATTTTTCTATTCCTGTTTTCGGTTATTTTTATGATCTGGTGGGGCGAAAGTGTAACAGTAAGCTGCCCGGTTATGCTTAACCTGGCAGCAGGCGCCTTTGTAGGCCCGTTTCTGACGTCAATTTTTCAATATTCGGCACTCAAATACATTGAAGCCAGCAAAACAGCCGTAGTTTTAAGTACCACAGGACTCTTTGTAATGGCAGGATCAATAATTATGTTTGCCATTCTTCCCACTCATTTACAACTGTTTGGAGGGGTTGTCACCATGGTTGGGGTAACCATTATGATGTGGGACTCATTGAGAAAAAAAACCGTTTGAGGCAGTAATGTATAACTACCTCAGCAGGGGTACACGGTAGGATTCTTCGATAAACTTAAAATACCAGTACAGTTTCCGGTTCACCTCTATGCCGTAATCCTCTGAAGGATTGTACGCAATATAGTTGTTAATCACACGGTTATACCTATTGGTATTGAAATAATGATTCCAGTTGGAAACGGCAAGATTGTTCATCGAACGATAATATGAATTGCTTCGATCCTGCGCCTGAGAAAAACGGGTGAGGTACCAGCGATCAAAATTATTATCCATAATAATGACACCGTATTCGGTACTGTCTATTTGTACTGAAGTTTCAGCACCTTCGGATTTTATGGTTTCATGAGTGCTTTTACATGACCAGAAACCAATAAAGGAGGCCAAAAGCAACATTGCGATCCAGGTCTTATTCATGACATTAAATTTTATAACAGGTTAATTATCAAATTTATCAGACTAAATTATTGCAAATATTATGCCGCATTCAAAAAACAAATCAACTCATTTGGGTGTGATTTTGACGCTTAGAAATATTGCCGGCTGAATGCTGAAAAACTCCCTTATTCTTGTAATTATGGACAATTATGCCTAATTTTGCACCGCAATTTAAGCTAAATCAGGCTCCGTAGTTCAACGGATAGAACGGAAGTTTCCTAAACTTTAAATACAGGTTCGATTCCTGTCGGGGCTACTTAAGACGCACGCCTGGCTGAAAAGTCGGGC
>JAVEQP010000109.1:7901-11752 GCA_034007585.1 Lentimicrobium sp.
TCCTAAACTTTAAATACAGGTTCGATTCCTGTCGGGGCTACTTAAGACGCACGCCTGGCTGAAAAGTCGGGCGTTTTTTTACGCATAATTTTTATAGTTCAACGGATAGTCTCGTCATAAGTGACGAGATCCTAAACTTTAAATACAGGTTCGATTCCTGTCGGGGCTACTTAAGACGCACGCCTGGCTGAAAAGTCGGGCTTTTTTTTTACGTATAATTTTCAGTATAAAGTATAGTTCAACGGATAGTCTCGTCATAAGTGACGAGATCCTAAACTTTAAATACAGGTTCCCCGCTGGAAATAAGGCGGGCAGGGATTCCCTGTCGGGGCTACAAAATATTTCTTATTTTTCATAGTATGTTCAGGCTGGCCTTTTTGCCGGCCTGAGTAGTTTTTGGGCGTCCGGCAAAAGATACTGGCAATGAAAAGGACATGAAATTACATTAGACTCGCTTATTCAGGTTATGTCAAATGTCCAATATTCCCATTTGTAGGGTGCAATGGCTAATGGACATTTCCAGTCATACGGCTTCCCCCAGTCGGTCATATTGCCTCCCTGAGGTTTTGAAGTTCAAAGAACTTTTTTGACTGGCAATATCTTTTTGCTATCTCTTTTTGAATGAAATCATCAGTCAAACCTGGCTTATATTGCCAATAAATGTTTACATATTTCCTGATCCCGTATCTTTTTTTTATGAAATGTCTTCAACAGATCCTCTTTCACCCAGTCGAAGTCCAACTGGTGTTCGGTGCATAAGGCCTCTATTAGACTTATGTCTTCTCTGCGAATTCCATAATGCAGGAACGTGGTGTCTAATCCTTTTTTTTGCATGTGGTTATTTCTTTTGAAGTTTTTTGCCTTTTTCGGTTAATCGATACTCCTGAAAACGACTCGTTGGTTTATCGGGTATTGTCATTTCTATGATTCTATAATACAACAATGGTTTAATATATGCTTCGTAATTGCTGGAATGATTGGTAAGTCCGAGGTCTTTCAATATTTCTTCCCTTGTTTTTTCTCCAGTTAATGCATCAATCACCAATAATGACTTAGACATTGACTTAGACACTGACTTAGACACTGACTTAGTCCTGAAATATTCCCTGACGTATTCCCTAACCCCTGAAATGTCATTTTCTAATATTGCACTTAGTGATTGAAAATCAACTCCTTCAGAAAAGAAAACATCAACATCTTCAATTGATAACTTAGTCTCTGACTTAGCTACTTTCTTAGTTACCATCTTAGTAACCAGAAACTCAGGATGGCAGGGTAAAGTGACCATAAAGAGCAATTGCTGGTCGTCAGTATAGAAAACCGGTTCAGGATTGCCATTTGATGCCATAGCATCTCGAATAATCGGGAAGCCGGTAGATTTACCTTCAGTAAGATCAAGTTCTTTCAGGAAATCACCTATGCGACGGTTGCGATATATGCGCGACACAACCCGACGCTCCTGAAGGTCGGGATTGGTAATTGGTGGCATGGGGCCCGGATAGCTTAATATTGTGATTTTATCAGGGAAAACCTGAATCTCAACAGGATCTTCATCGGCGTAACTTTTATGATAAATAGCATTGCTAATAACTTCTTCCAGGGCATTAAAAGGATAATTACTAAATGTAATACTTTCAGCCTGCCCGTCAATTTTCCGGACTTTGGACCTGATAACTTCTTTTTTCAAATAATCAAGGCAATTCCGCAACTGATGGTGTAAAGGACCTTTGAATGTTTCGGGTATGAAATTGCGACCAGTATCATCAGGATGAATGGCTAATTCAATCCAGGCACGATTGAAAAAACTGTGTGGCTCCTGATTAAAAAACATCAATCCGACGTTTACCGGTCTGAGATACTCAACCGGACCGCGGGCGATCTGCATTTGGCGGCATAATTCCGGGAAAGGAATGTTAACGCTTTCATCGAAAAGATCACTTCCGACTTCCTGTAAAAACTCACGGATTAACCCTAAATCGAGGTCATTGATTTGTGCTTCTTGATTGATGCGATCATCGAAAGGTACTTTAGCTGTCAATTCAAGCAACCGAGTGAGATTAGCACCCTGGGCAATAATAGATCGGGAACCTACCCGGATATAGTATTGTCTGCGAGCATCATTGCCCATTGTTGAAGGCACCGAATATGGGCGCATATCACCAGCAGGTGCCCAGATAACAAGTATATGTTTATCGACAAATATGTATGGTTGTGTGATTGGCAGGTAGTTAGGTTGAATTGTATAACAGACATTTATCAATTCACCTTGTATGGCATCAAGCCTATTTAACGGTAAACCTACAGGCGGCAGTTGTGGTACACCATCAATTTCATCAATACCCACTATAATATATCCTCCACCCCAATTATTGAGGTCATTGGCAAAAGCACAGATTGAATGAAGAATTTCTTCCGGATTCCAGCCTTTCTTGAATTCCAGCCTTTCCCATTCAACAACTTTGCCGTGAACCAATTCTTTTATGTTAATTGGGAGTGCCATAGATAAGAGATTTCAGATTTCGGATTTTTTCTCGATGGTTATGAGTTGTTGCGTATATTTCTGTTTTACTAAATTAAACTAATTTATTGAATTGTAGCAGGATCGAAAAAATCCTAACCCGTTAAATCATTCGTATCTGCAATTCGATTGCGGCAATATCGGGACGAAACTGTATTTCCGGTTGGTTCGGGAATGATAACTCCACCTATAAATTTAGCAGCGGGATTTAATTTTCTATCTTCTTCGAAGTAAGCAATCAGGGCGTTATGCTTTAGGGGTGCTTCCATATCTGAGCATTTTGTTTTGGTATTGAATAATCTGATGTTGTTGTCCTTGATCGAATTGGCCAATATGTTAAATTTCCGTTTTATAATGGATAACTTAATTTATCTTATTGGCATCCTCACCGTTTTAAATTCACCTTGGGTAGGTAAAATCCAATCAGATATCCAGGCTTCACAGTTATTTGACACTATGCAATCAGGATCAAATACATTAAAATCAGCCGTTAATGTACGCCAGTAATCCATGCCGAATTGAAGTGCAGTTTTGCCCGTTATTTTTACTCTGGCTTCAATTACATATTGAGCACCAGTTTTATATAATAGCCGCGGAGTCCACCAATGAATTATGCTATCTGGTGTCTGAGCAACATCTATAGTGAGCAAACCATTATAGGCGCTCATATTTTTAACCTGGCTATGAAAATCATGACACGTTGTGTCAAACCAACTTGGGAACCTGCAATAAAGCCCAGCCTCGTAAATACTAAATTTTTTAACATAAAAGTAGTCATAATTTTCAAGGTAAATTTCTGATTCCTTACCATTAAACACTTCAATAATTTTCCAGTAATCAATAATAATTAGTGCAGAATCTAATGACAAATGGTCTGATTTAAGGGTTGCCGCCTGCGCCCATGGAGCTATAACTGTAAAACCATGTGGTGCAAAATCATGTTTAATCGTTTGTTTGAGCCAAATAGCACCTTCCGGAATTAATGAATCTTGTGGCATTTCATACTTTTTCATGCACGAAGCTAAAATGCCAAGGAATAAAATATAAGGTAGCAGTTTCATAAAGAGGTTTATGCAAATATAATTAAATTTCAATTTAGCAATGGTTAAAACTTCTATCCTTTTTCGTCAAAACGCTTTTCAATTCAGAGTTGTCGGTAAAAATTATGAATCACAAACTTTATAATAGAGATAATGATATTTTCAAATTGAATCTATATTTAGTAGCTAAGAAAGACTTCTCATGGGATAAAATAGCGCCTGATCTTGAGATATCAAAAGATACTTGACGGATATCCTATCTTCTCCAGCAATTTCACCATCGCCAGTGTATC